>JAYUQF010000157.1:0-1894 GCA_043756885.1 Pseudomonadota bacterium | reverse complement strand
TTTTTGACCAGCCCCAGCGTGAACAACAGCAGTCCCCGTGCCACCAGTTCGCGATCGATATGTTTTGCCACCAGGCTCGCAAACTGCGGAATGAGTTCGTGGTGGCGAATGATGGGGCCAGCGATCAGATGGGGGAAAAAACACACATAACAGCCAAATTCCAGCAGGTCATATTGCGCCGCATGGCCACGCCGCAAGTCGAGCAGGTAGGAGATCTGTTGAAAGGTGAAAAAGCTGACGCCCAGGGGTAACACGATGGACCAGGGTGTGAAGGGCATACTGGCCAGGCCAAAGGCGGTGGCGAGTAGAAAATTGGTGTACTTGAAGCTGCCCAGTACCAGCAGGTTGAACAAAACGCCGACCCAGATGAGGCCATCGCGGGCACGCTGGCGATAAGCCTGCGCCAGACCCCAGTTAACCAGCCCGGTCACCAGCAGCAGGGGCAAAAAGCGCACATCCCACCAGCTGTAAAACAGCAGTGAGGCGAGCAACAGCACCCACAAGCGTGCGCGTTGGCTCGCTGCGCCATGGTAAGCGAGTGCTGTCAGGGGCAGGAAAACGAGCAGAAAGACCTGGGTCGTGAACAGCATGTGCGCGCCTAAGCAAGGCGCGGGTACGGCACCCGAGCGACGCAGAAAAACAGCGGAAACAAAGCACAATTGACGGGCAAGACACACGCACGCAGAGATCTAAGATGCGCGCATCTTACCCCGTAAGTGTGGTGCCGGGCTTGCTCGGCGAATCAGGCTCAGCGCCCGATACAGTGGTAAGAAAAACCCAGCGCTTCGAGCGTTGCGCGCTCGTAAACATTGCGCAGATCAATGACCACCGGGCTACGCAAACTACGTTTGACGCGTGCCAGGTCCATGCCGCGATAGGCATTCCACTCGGTCAACACCACCACCGCATCGGCGCCGGCGCAGACCTCATACATATCATCACAGTAGTGCACCGCGTCGGGCAGATAGTGCCGTGCCTCGGCCATGCCCTGCGGATCGTGGGCGCGAATAGTGGCGCCCTTTTCCATTAAGGGCGGCAGGATGGACAAGGCCGGCGCATCTCGCATGTCGTCGGTCTCGGGCTTGAACGTGAGACCCAATACACCAATTGTTTTGCCGGTTTCTGAACCGCCCAGCGCGTCGCGAATTTTTTTAATCATGCGCGCTTTCTGCGCGGCGTTGACCTCGATCACCGCCTCAACGATACGACAGCTCGAGCCATGCTCCTGCGCAATGCGCACCAGGGCCTGGGTATCCTTGGGGAAACACGAGCCACCGTAACCCGGCCCGGGGTGCAGAAATTTCGCACCGATACGCCCGTCCATGCCCATGCCCTTGGCAACCGCATGCACATCGGCCCCGACGGTTTCACATAAGGTCGAGATCTCGTTAATAAAACTGATCTTGGTGGCAAGAAAGGCATTGGCCGCGTATTTGATCAACTCCGCGCTTTCGAGATTGGTAATCAGGATGGGCGTCTCGCGCAGATTGAGCGGGCGATAAAGTTCACGCAGGAGCTTTTCCGCGCGTTCGGCCTCGACACCGATCACGACCCGGTCGGGTCGCATGAAGTCGGCGATAGCTGCGCCTTCGCGCAGGAATTCAGGATTTGACGCCACGTCAAAATCGGCCGTCGCATTGGTCTCACGCATGATGCGTGAAACATTGCGGGCAGTGCCCACCGGCACCGTCGACTTATCGACGACAACCGTATAACCATCCAGGTGGGAAGCGATTTGACGAGCTGCCTCGTAAACATAGGTGAGATCGGCAAAACCTTCGCCACGCCGGCTCGGTGTACCAACCGCGATAAAAACCAGATCGGCCCCAGCCACAGCCGGACCGATGTCGGTGGTGAACTTGAGGCGTCCGGCACTGACGTTATGTGCCACCAG
>JAYUQF010000156.1:0-1905 GCA_043756885.1 Pseudomonadota bacterium | reverse complement strand
CTACGGTCAGATTGATATCGCGCAGCACTTCCAAGCTGCGCGAGCCGTTGGGGTAGCTCTTTGCCAGGTTCTGGAGTTCAAGAAAGGCCATGATGATTTTTCCCTACGCGACCTAACGGGTCGCCGCGCCGCGACTGACGAGTTGTTGAAAGGTGAACATCAAGCGGTCAAGAAAAAAACCAATCAGGCCAATCACCAATACCGCAACCATGATGCGGGCCAGGGACTTTGAACTGCCGTTCTGGAATTCATCCCACACAAATTTGCCCAGGCCCGGGTTCTGGGCCAGCATTTCGGCCGCGATCAGCACCATCCAGCCCACCCCCAAGGACAAACGCATACCGGTGAAGATCAGGGGCAGGGCCGCTGGCAGAATGATTTTCAGCGTGCGCCGTGGCCACGACAGTCGCAGTACACGCGCCACGTTAAGTAAGTCGCGATCGACCGATGCCACACCCAGCGCGGTATTGATGATGGTTGGCCACAACGAGCACAAGGTGACCGTGATAGCCGAGACCAGAAAGGATTTTGCTAACCAGCCATCGTTGCCCTGCACAGTGGCACTGACCAGGATGGTGACGATCGGTAACCAGGCCAGCGGCGAAACCGGCTTGAAGATCTGAATCAGGGGATTTAATGCCGCTTGCACCACACGGCTGCTGCCGCACAACAGGCCGATCGGCACGGCCACTACGGTTGCGATCATGAAACCCGTGAACACCGTCAGGAGACTGGTTGCGATCTGATCAAAAAACGTGCGCTTGCCCGTCCACGGTCGCATGACCGCCTTGAAGCTCGGATCTTGACGTGCCTGTTCGAGGTTGCGTGTCGCTTGCCGTGCAGCAAAGGCCGCTGCTTTTTCACGTTCAGCGTGGTGTTCGGCGATGAGATTGCCAAATTCGCTCGCCACCGCCGCCGGGCCCGGCAATACGCCGAGACTGGTTTCGACGTTGCGCGCGATCAACTGCCACGCGCCGAGAAATAGCGCAATCGCCAGCAGCGGCACACCGCACACTTCGAAAAAAGCTTGCAGCTGACGCCGCGGATCTTCGCCGCCGCACAAACGCAGCAGCGGCGCGAACCAGTTCAAGCCCACCCGTTCGCAAAAACTGGCAGACGACGCAAAACTCATTTTGCTGTCCCCTGTAAGCCGATGGCGAGCTTGGTCAGATAAGCGTTGGGCTGCTTGGCATCAAACTCGATGCCGTCGATGAAGTGCGACGTCCCTGCGGCCATGGCCTCGGCGGCCGGCAATATCGAAGCATCGACACTACCGGCGGCGATCAACTCCTCGGCAGCAGCCCGATAGAGATCAGCGCGATAAACTTTCTTGGCCGTTTGTTCGTACCAGCTGTCGGGCTGTTCATTGGCGATCTGGCCCCAGCGACGCATCTGGGTCAGAAACCAGACCGCGTCCCCATAAAACGGATAACCGGCCTGCTCAGCAAAGTAGACGTTGGCCTCTGGTGTCGGGCGTATGTCGCCCTTTTCGTACTGGTACTGACCCTGCAAGGGGCCGCTCAGCACCGACGCATCGGCACCCACATATTCCGGACGTGCCAGCATCTTTACGAGTTCCGCGCGGTTGGCGCCCTTGTCGGCATCCATCCATTGTTCGGCACGGATGACGGCCTTAATCATGGCTTTCACCGTGAGCGGATTGTTCTCCACAAAATCCCGGCGCAGTCCCAGGACTTTTTCGGGTGTACGCGACCAGATCTCAGCAGCAGTGATCACCGGCACGCCGATGCCCTTGATCACCGCCTGCTGATTCCAGGGCTCGCCCACGCTATAGCCGGCGATGGTGCCGGCGCCGAGTGTGGCCGGCATCTGTGGTGGTGGCGTGACCGACAACAATACTTCCGCATCGGTGGTGCCCGTAATGTCACCGGCAGTGTAATAACC
>JAYUQF010000155.1:0-1913 GCA_043756885.1 Pseudomonadota bacterium | reverse complement strand
CTTCTTCGCGTGCATAAGCGGCGCGGCCCGGATCGCGCAGGATCGGCAGCTTGTTATGCAGGCCGGCGATAGGCTCGGAGATCAGGTAATAGTGTTCGGCTGCCTGCAAGGGCAAATCGATGCCAGTCATGAGGCCAAGATCGCGACCCCACATACCGGGGCACAGCACCACTACCTCGGCGCGGATCTCGCCATGCTCGGTCCGCACGCCCACCGCACGCCCCTGTTCGGTGATGAGGCCGGTCATGGCGCAGTGTTCAACGATCTTCACGCCCAACTGGCGTGCGCCTTTGGCCAGCGCCTGGGCAACATCGGCCGGATTCACGCGGCCATCGTTAGGAAAGTGAAAGCCGGCCACGAGATCGTCAACATAAGCGAGCGGAAAGAGATCGCGCACCTGGGCCGGCGTGATTTCGTGGTTTTCCACCCCGAAACTGCGGGCCATGGCACAACCACGGCGCATTTCTTCAGCCTTGTCGGCGTCCATCGCGAGCTGTACCGAACCGCAGCGCACGAAGCCGGTGGCCTGGCCGGTCTCAGCTTCGAGATCCTGATAAAGCTTGAGCGAATAGGTCGCAAGCTTGGTCTGGGCTTCGGTGTCGCGCAGGGTGGTGATGAGGCCGGCCGCGTGCCAAGTGGTGCCGCAGCTCACTTGTTTGCGCTCCAGCACCACAACGTCTTGCCAGCCCAGGCGCGCCAGGTGATAGGCCGTGGAACAGCCGATAATACCGCCGCCAACAACAACTGCGCGGGCATGGGTGGGCAGAGGCGAGTTCATGGGGATTACCTTTTAAGATGATTTGCTGGCGCGGCCCTGGCCGGCTATCAGCCCCGTGCCGCGCGACGCGCCGTTGATACTATAATCCACGGCCGTCCCCTCAAAGATTGTTTGCCGCCCCACGCGATGTCGACCTATTCCTGGATCCTGGTGGCGAGTCTGGGCGGCAGTGTGCTGAGCGTAGCGGCGGCCGGCATTTATCTACTGCTGCCCGCTCGGGTCCGCGACCATACCCTGACTTATCTGATCAGCTTTGCCATCGGCATGTTGCTCGGTGCTGGTTTTCTGCATTTGTTGCCCGAGGCACTGGCGCAGCGCAGTGACAATATCCAGGGTCTGATGGCCACCGCACTATTGGCCATCATGGTCTTTTTCCTGTTGGAGAAGGGCTTGATATGGCGCCACCATCATCACCAGGAACATGGTGTGGCCGAGGCCTGTCACGAGGCTCCGGCCGGTACGCTGATCCTGGTCGGCGATGCTTTCCACAATTTTCTAGACGGCGTTTTGATCGCAACCGCGTTTGCCGCGGACTTCCAGCTGGGGGTGGTGACGTCGCTGGCCATCATCGCCCACGAAATTCCCCAGGAACTGGGTGACTTCGCCATCCTGCTGCATAGCGGTTATACGCCCAAGCGCGCCCTGCTCTTCAATATGCTCAGTTCGCTGACGATGATCGCGGGTGCCAGCCTGGCGTGGTTTTCGATGAAACTGGTGGCCGGTTTGATTCCGTATTTTCTGGCCTTCACCGCCGCAAGTTTTATCTACATTGCCGTGTCGGATTTGATGCCAACCTTAAACAGCAAGATTGGGCTGCGCGATACCGTCATTCAAATCGCGCTCATCGGTCTGGGTCTGGCCCTGAACTTTTTTGTGCACAATTGAGTCGAGTGTCGACTTCGTATTAGCATCAAGACGCTGATCAAATTCACTCTGAGCACCAACCGCATGTTGCGCCGACTACCCTCGTTACGGATCACCCGCCGCTACGGCGCACGGGTCGTGGCGTTGTTGTTTGCCGCCCATGTCGCGCTGTTTGCCCACGCCATCAACCACGCGTATGACCTGGATGTTGATCACAGGCATACGGTGTGCGGTCTGTGTGTCGCCGCCCAGCACCTTGGTGATGGTCTGG
>JAYUQF010000154.1:0-1914 GCA_043756885.1 Pseudomonadota bacterium | reverse complement strand
CTGGTGCATCTCGTCCGACGGCTGACGGAGCGTGTTGTCGAACAAGCGACGCTTGGTGTGATTAACCGTATCCACGCCGAACTCCTGCGCCGCGCGCGCGCGACCGGACAGAGCGGCAACTGCATCACTATCGAAAACATGCCAACCCATGTAGAGATAGCCGATCGCGTCAGTACCCACCGTGAAGCGGTCTCCCATGAGTTCACTCGATTGAAAAAGGCCGGCATTATTCGCGGCGAAAAGGGCAAGCGTAAAACGCTGGTAATTGTCGATGTCGCTTGCCTGGAATACATGGTGGAGCACGCGACGCGAGAAATTCCGCCAAAACAGTGCTTCGCTCAACGCGGCGCGAACGGCGCCGCGTTCATTCCATCAAATCTGAACCCGCCTGCGCAGTGACAGGTCGTGTCCGCAGGGTGCTGAGGGCCAGCGCCTTCCAAGGCTCCAGCGCCTGCTTGCGCAGGCGGATCGAATCGTTAGAAACATCCTGCGGCATGAGGATGCGCGGCTGCTCCTGCAGGCCCAGATAGTGGGCTAGGCAGACCACCGCCTGCTTGGCTGACAACATCGCGCCTTCAACCGAGGCAATGCCAAAACTATTGCGCACAAAGTCGCCTGCCACCACGATGCTCGGCACCGCCGTATAAGCTTCAGGGCGGTCGTGCCAAGAACCCGTTTCGTTTAAGAACAATGGGGCATCGTCGTTGCTGCGATAGGTCACCGATTCGACGTCGGCCGCGCGCTGACCTAAAAATTCCAGCACTTCTTCCAGCAGCAGATGCTGTCGATAGCCTGCAGACAATCCGTTGAGCGCACGTACATCGGTGGCAACAGCGTTGATATAGGTGGCATCACTGGTCTTCCACAATTGCGAAAGATCAATGCACGACAAATCGAATTCCGACTGCACAAATGTGATGTGTTCCTTCGGCATGGCGGGGATCTTGTGGCGGAACTGGATATCGAGCGACGCCATGGCCGCACTTTGCAGCTCACGGACATTACCCAGGGGCGGCGGCGCACCAAGACCTGCGCGCCGAAAACGCGAAGTGGCGGCAAACAGCGCGTCGTCGAGCAAGGCAGACAGCTGCTCGATGGGCACCGCGATCACCAGGGCGTCGTAGGGCAGGACAGTTTTGCCCACCTCGCCTTCAAGCAAGGCTACGGGCCGATTGGTGTGCACTTCCCCGCCGCGCTCGTTCAATACTACGCGCTCGACCTTGGTCTCGCGGACGATCTTTACACCCCGCGAACGCAGATGCTTTGCAAATGGCCGGATGAAACCGTCCAGCGAGTTTTTTGTCATCACCCGCATCATCGGTTCGGGATAGGCCATGGGGTAGCGCATACCCCGTTGATAAGACGAAACTGCGGTGCGATAACTCGCCAGGGACAGGGTCTTCAGCAGCGATTGTTGATGCAGCAACGCCGCATCGACGGTCATATAGGGCTTGGCCGCGAGGTAGCTGTTGACGCTGACCTGATCCAGAAAATCGTAGTCCTGAAATTCCGCCAGCAACAGCTCCAATACCGAATAGGCGTAGAGCACGAAGTGAGGCCAAGCCACCGGACCATTGTGGGCGTTGTGCCAGAAGTAACGATCGGAAGCAGGGTTGCGCATCTCGCGCATGGCGGGGAACTGCCCGCGGCGCAGAAACTTTACCGCTTCGCGCGCTTCCAGTTCACTGCGCAGCCCCAGCCGCTCAAACATGTCGAGCAGGTTGACGCAGTAATCAGCAAAAAAATGGTAGCCGTGTTCGTGCACCACACCACCGACGTCGGTACCGCCAAGCTTGCCGCCCAATTCAGAGCGCGCTTCTATCAAGGTGACATCGCAGGCGCCGCCGCTCAATTCGAGCGCCGCCGTCATGCCGGCGACACCGCCGCCGATGATGACTACATGGGGGCGGACCA
>JAYUQF010000153.1:0-4891 GCA_043756885.1 Pseudomonadota bacterium | reverse complement strand
CACAGATCCACGATATTGCGCTGGCAACTTCCGCTGTCGGTTCGCTCACGCGATTGAAAAGCGAGATGTTCGATATCTTCGATTTCTGGCGCATGAGTGTGTATACCGCCGTTTGCGCTCGCCATCTCGCTATGACCTGCTCGCTACCGGCGCCGCAACGCCTGTTCATCGCAGGTCTTATGCACAACATCGGCAATTTGATCATCGCCCATCAACTACCGCAGGCTTACATGGAGTGCGTATCGGCGGCCCGCGCGCGACAACACCCTTATCACCTCACGCAAAAGGAATTGTTGGGTTTTGACTACGCCGACGTCGGTGCAGAACTGCTGGGTCAATGGAATCTACCACCGGCCCTGGTGCAACCGGTGGCCCTGCATACCCAGGTAATAACCGCAGTTGCCACTGCCGACCAGCCGTTTGCGGCGGTCATGCATGTCGCTGCGACCACCGCGCGGGCGGCCGTGTGGCAGTCGGACGCAAGCGAGCCGGTGCCGGACTACGACGCAACTGCGGTCGCGTTGACCGGCACCACCGAACAAACCATCGAAGAATTGATGCAGCAGGTTGACACCGAAGTCTCGGAGTTCATCACGATACTGATGCCCGGGACCTGAGCGCTCAGGAAGCGCCCAGCCGGCGCGCCACGTAACTGCCGGGCGCGTCCTCGATCACCGCCAGCTTGCCCGCACCGGGCACACGCGCTGCGACCTTCTCACCGGCCAATTCGCCTATCCATAACGCCCATTCGTTCCACCAGGAAGTGTCATGGGCTTGGGCCTTGCTCAGCCACTCATCGGCGCTCATTTCGCGCGGTGTTGGCCCAGTGAAATAACCATACTGACGCGGCCCCGGAGGATTGATGATACCGGCTACATGGCCGGCCTTGCCGAGCAGGAACTTGACCGGCCCTTGGAATAAACGCGCACCGGCATAAGTCGATTTCCACGGCGCAATGTGATCTTCAACCGCCGAGACAAAACAGGTCGGTATGCAGATCTGACGCAGATCAATGGGCGTACCGTCGACCGACATGCCGTTGGGTTTACAGAACTGATTCTCCAAATACATTTTGCGCAGATAGGTGCTGTGCATCCGGGCCGGCATGCGTGTCGAATCGGCGTTCCAATACAGCAGATCAAACGCCATCGGTTGCTTGCCGAGCAGATAGTTGTTGACCACAAAGGACCAGATCAAATCATTGGCACGCAGCATATTGAAGGTGCTTGCCATCTCCGCACCATCGAGATAACCACGCTCCTGCATGGTCTGTTCAATACCTTGCAACTGACCTTCGTCAATAAACACCCCGAGATCGCCCGGCTCGGCAAAGTCGAGCATGGCGGTAAAAAATGTCGCAGCATGGATGCGTTCATCGCCGCGCGCCTGCATAAGCGCAAGCGTCGCGCCGAGCAAGGTGCCGCCCAGGCAATAACCGATCACGTTCATCGAACGTTCGCCAGTGGCGGCCTCGATGGCATCAAGTGCGGCCATGGGCCCGAGACGCACGTAGTCGTCAAAGTCCATCGCGGCCAGACTCTCGTCGGGGTTGACCCACGAAATCACAAACACCGTCAGCCCCTGATCCACTGCCCATTTGATAAATGAATTGCGCGGCTGCAGATCGAGAATGTAGAACTTGTTAATCCACGGCGGAATGATCAACAAGGGTCGCCGATAAACCTGCTCCGTGCTTGGCGTGTATTGAATGAGCTGCATGAGCTCGTTCTGAAACACGATCTTGCCTGGGCTGATGGCAACGTTCTTGCCAAGTTCGAAGGCGCTGCTATCGACCATACGGGTCTTCAGCTTGCCGTCCTTGGGATCGATATCGGCGAGAAAATTCTTTAACCCGTCGAGCAGATTACGCCCGCCACTCTCAACGGTGGCGTGCAACACTTGGGGATTGGTCAGGGCAAAATTGGTCGGAGCGATCGCATCAATATATTGCCGGGTATAAAACTCAAGCTTCTTGGCGGTCTTTTCATCGAGCCCGTCAGTATCGGCGATCAAGCCTTGCATAAGGCCTGCGGTGGCCAGATAAGTCTGTTTGATGTAATCAAAAAACGGGTTTTTATCCCAATCGTCGGACTTGAAGCGGCGGTCCTCCTTAGGCGTCGTCACGACCGCTTCGACCTCCAACCCGAACATGCGCTGGGCGGTGGACTGCCAGATCTGCGTGTAGGTATTCCAGGCGTTTAACTGCGCTTCGAACAAGCGCCTCGGGTCACGAGTAAGACTGTCGGTGAAGGCAGCGAAGGCCGGCAGAATACCGGCTGGGTCAAGCTCACCCATTTCCTGGGCGCTGTGGCCGTCGAAAAATTGTTTGAGCATGGCCTGGGACTGGGCGCTGACATTGCCAACCGCCTCAGCAAGATCGAGCGGGCTGGGCAAGTCGTCGAAAGGTGAGGTGGACTTCATGAGATAGCTCCCCGAGTGCGCGCTGGTTACTGCGATGGAAGCACAAAAAGCGTGCATCCTGGGAAATGCTGCGTCGCAACATTAATGCGACGCACTCTAGGGATGGGGCGCTGAGCTGTCAAGCCGCGCGCCGGTGGGCGAGGCTACTCAGCGTTTTTTGGGCACGTAGAGATCGGTAATCGTGCCGAGCCACATCTCCGCCGCCATCGCCACCGTTTCCGACACCGTCGGGTGGGGATGAATGGTCAGACTGATGTCTTCAGCGTCACAGCCCATTTCTATAGCCAGCGCCACCTCGGCAATCAAGTCACCGGCGCCCGGGCCGACAATACCTGCCCCGATTACTCGCCCATCCGTCGGATCGATGATGAGCTTGGTCAGACCCTCACTGCGCCCCAAGGCCAGCGCACGCCCACTGGCCGCCCAGGGAAAACTACCCTTCTCGATCGTTCGCCCGCTGGCCTGGGCGGCGGTCTCGGTAACGCCGACCCAGGCCACTTCCGGATCTGTATACGCCACCGACGCAATGACACGCGCATCAAAAGCGGCCTTATGACCCGCCGCAACTTCCGCTGCCACCTTGCCCTCGTGCACAGCTTTGTGCGCCAGCATGGGTTGGCCGACCACATCGCCGATGGCAAAGATGTGCGGCACATTGGTCCGCATCTGTTTATCGACGGTTATGAAGCCGCGCGCGTCTACCGTGACGCCGGCCTTTTCCGCGCTAATGCGATCGCCATTGGGTCGTCGACCTACGGCCACCAGCACGCGGTCATAAGCCGCCGTGGCGGGCGCACCCGCACCTTCAAAGTGCACGGTCAGTTCGCTGGCACCGGCCTCGATCTTGAGCACCTTCGTGCCGGTCATAATGCCGGCCAGGCCGGCCTTCAAGCGCTTCTCCAACGGCTTGACCAAATCGCGATCAACACCGGGCATGAGGTCCGGTGTTAATTCGACCACCGTTACCTGCGCGCCAAGCTCCATGTAGACCGTCGCCATTTCCAGGCCGATGATGCCACCACCGATGACCAGCAAACGCGTCGGAATATCGACTAGCGCCAACGCACCGGTGGAATCGATCACACGTGGATCATCGGGCAGGCCGGGCAGGTGCACCACTTCTGAGCCAACCGCAATAATGGCCTGTTTGAATTCGATGCTGCTGGTGGCGCCATCGGCAGTTAAAACCGTCAGCGCATCAGGCGAAGTGAACTGGCCCACGCCGCGCACCACTTCTACCTTGCGCTGTTTGGCCAGCCCATCGAGGCCCTTGGTCAGTTGTCCAACCACTTTGGCTTTCCAATTGCGCAAGGCATCCAGATCGATGCGCGGCGCGCCAAAATGCACACCGTGGGCCGCCATGTCGCGCGCGTCAGCGATGACCTTGGCCGCGTGCAGCAAGGCTTTGGAAGGAATGCAACCAACGTTCAAACACACACCACCCAGGGTAGCGTCGCGTTCCACCAATACCACCTTGAGCCCCAGATCCGCAGCACGGAACGCGGCCGAATAACCGCCGGGCCCGGAGCCCAGCACCACCAGATCAGATTTCATCACGCCCCCTGTTGCGATTACGAACCGCGCCTACGCGCGTCCTCGGTTTCACTTTGGACTTAGTTTTTGCTTTGGCTTTGGGCTTGGCTTGTTCGACACGGTGACGGTAAAGCACGGCCGTACCGCCGATGCCGGACACAAACTCCGCCGTAAGCGTTGCGCAGATCCGCGTCACTTCGGCCTCACGCGCTTCGCGTTCGCTGCCGCGAAAGCGGATCTTGATCAATTCATGGGCATCGAGTGCGATGCCGATCTCGGCGATTACCGCATCGCTCACGCCGTGCTGCCCGATCAGTACAACCGGTTTTAAATGATGGGCGCGGGCGCGCAGACTGCGTTTACCTTCGGCGGTCAACATGCTGGGTGAATTCCGTGACTCAGTATCAAGTTGCATGATTTCACAAAAAGCCGGCCAGCGCGCGAGGGCTGCGACGCTCGCCCCTGCGCAGTGATTTTTATAGCATCATTACGAGCCGCTAACACGGTCTATGCCTACTTCAAGGACCCTTTGTCCGCGCATGAGCGAGCAACCCGTTATGCATGATGCCGACCAGTCGCAGCACAACGCGCTGTTTGCATTCACGCGCAACATTATCGCCGGCGCGCGCCTTGCGCGTGGTCAACACTTGCGTGCCGACGCGTTCAGCGCCAGTAACCGCGACGCGCTGATCATGCTGATCTTCACCTGGTGCGCACTCGTCGGTATCGAGCGATTTCTGGCCGGTGCTGATGCCAGTTTCTGGATCTGGGGGCTGATGGCCCAAGCGACGCGCATGCATCTATGGCTGGCGACACTCGCCGTAGGTCTATGGTTATGTGCACGCCCGGCGGGGCTGGCTCATCTGATCGTCGTGCAGTGCGCAGCGGGCCTGCCGATCTGGGTTCTGTGTCGTGCCATTGAATTTGCCAGCACGCG
>JAYUQF010000152.1:0-4909 GCA_043756885.1 Pseudomonadota bacterium | reverse complement strand
TAAGGACCCTGGTCAAACACTCTCTACATTCGGCTGTTCCTGAGCGGCTGCCGCTGCGTTGCAATTTTTGGCAATAGCCCCGCTATTGCCTGCAAATCGCGCCCGACAAGCAACCGCTCAGGATCACCCTCGGTGTTGACGAGATTATTCTGACCAGGGTCCTAACTACGCTCAGCGGGTGGTACCACGCTGAGCACTTCTTCAAGTGTGCTTACGCCGTCGGCAATTTTGACTGCGCCGGCCAGACGTAATGGACGCATGCCGGCCTTAAGTGCAGCCTGACGTAATTGAGCGACCTGCATGTCTGACTTGATCAATTGGCTCAAATTTTCGCCTAAACGCATTATCTCGTAGATGCCGGCTCGACCCCGGTAGCCAGTTTGACGACATTCATCGCAGCCCAACGGACCCATTACCGTCGCGGGTACAGCGACGCGGTGCGGCGCTACCAACGCTTGCCACGCGTCGCTGGGCACGCTGCCGGGGCATTTGCACAGCGGGCAGAGCGTACGAATCAGGCGCTGCGCCACTACGCCGAGCAACGTGGCGCTGATCAGAAAGGGTTGCACGCCGATGTCCATAAGACGGGTTACGGCCGACGGAGCATCATTGGTGTGCAAAGTTGACAGCACCAAGTGTCCGGTCAGCGCTGCCTGAATCGCGACATCGGCGGTTTCTCGGTCGCGGACCTCACCGACCATGATGATGTCAGGGTCCTGACGCAGCAGGGTTCGAACGCCCGAAGCAAAATCGATGTCCAGCGCCGGTTGGACCTGCATCTGATTAAACTGAGGTTCGACCATTTCAATCGGATCTTCGATGGTGCAGACGTTGATTTCCGGCCGTGCCAGTCGTTTCAGGGCCGAATACAGCGTGGTCGTTTTCCCCGAGCCAGTTGGACCGGTGACCAGCATTACGCCGTGGGGCTGGCCAACGATGTCGTTCCACAGGTCAAGGTCATGCGGCGTAAAGCCCAGGTTCTCGAAAGGCTGCGCGATCTTTTCCGGATCAAAAATACGCATTACGAGCTTTTCGCCAAACGTGGTGGGCATGGTCGACAGACGCAATTCGACTTCCTGCCCATTTGGAACTTTGGTGCGCACGCGGCCGTCCTGGGGGCGACGTTTATCGGCTACGTCCATGCGTCCCAGCGATTTTACGCGACTGATGATCGCGCCAATGACTGCGGTTGGCAGCTGGTGAATCAGATGCAGAACGCCGTCAATACGGAAGCGGATATTGCTTTGGTCGCGGCGAGGTTCGATATGAATGTCGCTGGCTCGTTGCTCAAAAGCGTACTGCAGCAGCCAGTCGACGAGGTGAACAACGTGACGGTCGTTGGCGTCAGGCTCTCCGACTGCCCCGAGCTCAGTGAGCTGTTCAAAATTGTTGACCAGACTGCGCGCTGCGAGACTGGACTTGTTGCTAGCCCCTGAAATCGAGCGACTCACGCCGTAGAACTCGCGCAGGTAGCGTTCAATATCACGCGGATTGGCCAGCACTCGGACTACTTTACGCTTGAGTACGCGAGCAATTTCAGGCTCCCACTCGTTGGCATAAGGTTCGCCGGTAGCGATGGTCACTTCCTGTTCATTCACGATTACCGGTAAAAACTGGAAGCGGGTGGCGTAGGCTTGGGAAACGAGTGCTGTTACCGCTTCGACGTTGATCTTGAGTGGGTCGATGCGGAAATAACCCAGGCCCGTCGCCGTAGCTACTGTACGGGTGATGTTTTCCAGGCTGAGCGGTTCGCGATTTGGGCCGGCACCCCGCAGACCAAGATCCGCAAGTTGCACAAATGGATGACGATCATCGTCAGCATTGACGGACTTGCGTACTTGAAGTGCCTGGGTTGCACTCAAAGCCTGCTGTTCTTGGAGCAGGCGAATGGTCATGTCCAACGTCATAGCACTACGTTCGCTGGAAGATTCGAGACGTGTCGCCATAGGACCTCGCGAGTTATGAGCGTAGAGCGGCCAAGCTGCGCGCTTAGGACTCTGGTCAAAATTATCTCTACATTCGGCTGTTCCTGCGCGGCTGCCGCTGCGTTGCAATTTTTGGCAATAGCCCCGCTATTGCCAAAAATCGCGCCTTGCTGCAACCACTCAGGAACACCCTCGATGTTGACGAGATAATTCTGACCAGGGTCCTTAGGCGGGACCGGCCCCCGTAGCCATGCGCTCCGCTGCGTGTTCGAGGCGTTCGATTAGCGCGGTCAGAAACCGGCGTTGGAACTTGAGTTGGCAGTTGATGGAGGTGCGATCAATGACGACGTCACGCAGTTTCATGACGGTGACATCAGTGACGGCCACAATGCTCGCGGTACGGGGGCGGCGCGACACAAGGCCCATCTCCCCAAAGCAGTCGCCGGGATACAGCCGCACAATTTCGTGGCCGTTCTTGCGTACGACTATTTCTCCACTGACGAGAACGTAAAATGCGGTTTCAGCTTGGCCTTCCTGCATGACTTCGTCGTCCTGAGTCAGACGCAACCACTCGGCAGCATTAATCAGTTCCCACAGATCACTGTCGTGAAAATCACGGAAGAAATGCAAATTTTCAATCTGGTGATATTTCTCTTGTTGCGTCAGCCGAAAGGTTGGCTGCTTCAGAAAATCAAACACGAGTGCGATATCGCCGGCCATATCGAGGCCCGATTTGTAACGATTACGCGCGCGCTTGGCCAATGCCTTGTCAATGATCCGCTGAAATATCTGGGGAACATCACCACGCAATTCGCGTAGCGGCAGAGGAGTGGTGTTTAGAATGCGGTATTCAATAGCGTCAATGTTCTCGCCGTGAAATGGATGCTTGCCGGTCAACATTTCGTAAGCCACGACGCCGAGGGAAAATAAATCACTGTGAGAAACAGGCGCTTCCCGCCGCACTTGTTCGGGCGCCATGTAGAGCGGCGACCCTGCATGCTGGGGTGAACCCTGGCTGTACATTCCCGACGATACTGCTACTCCAAAATCTGTAATCTTGGCCTCGCGGTCCTCCGTCAGCAGGATATTGCGCGGCTTGATATCCCGGTGCACAACACCCTTCTTGTGGGCATAGTCGAGGGCCATTGCACATTGGTACAAAATCGCGGTGACCGTACCAAGGGGCAGTAATTCGTTAATGCCCGTGTAGCTGTCCAGCGTGTCACCACCGTGTACATATTCCATAACGATGTAGTAGTGGGAGCGGTCGACGCCTGCGTCGTAGATGGCGGTAATGTTCGAGTGTTTCAGCAGTCCGGCGGTTTGAGCTTCATTGAAGAACAGTTGTTTGTAGAATTCGCTCGCTTCGGCCTCGCCAGATTGATCAGGCCGCGCCACTTTAATTGCCACGGGGCGATCGATGAACGGATCATGTCCCATATAGACGGTGGCCATACTTCCAGCACCAATCTTTTTCAGGATTTGGTACTTGCCGAGCGAGGAGCCCTCGAGGTTTTCGATATCGGTGAGGCTCATTTGTCTTGCGGAGGTTAGGCTGGGAGGGGTTGGGGCACGCTCTCTCGCATTCGGAGCGGCGCATATCTGGCCCGGATTATAGTATGGCTTATGACTCGAACGGGAACTCCTAATGGCGGTCAGTTCTCCAAAGGGCGATCGAAATTGGCATCCGGCCTCGCTCCTCCCTACAATTCTGTGCCAGTACAGACTGAGGTAATACATGAACCGCTCAATAACATCGGCCGTGCTCGGTCTCTTGGTGTGGGTCGCAACGAACGCTCAGGCCGACGAAGTCAGCGAGCGCCTGGCCGCCCGCTTGGCCAAAATGTTCCCCAAAGAGAAGATAAACGATGTCACCGTATCTCCCGTGCCCGGCCTCTACGAAGTGCTGGTCGGCGGGTCGTTATTCTATGTCAGTCGCGACGGCCGTTATGTCATGCATGGGGACCTCATCGATCTCGATGCGCATGTGAATATTTCGGACCAGCGCCGGGCTTTGGCCCGCAAGCAGGTTTTTGAGACCATGGACGAAAAGGGGTTCATTGACTTCCCCTCAAAATTGGCCGAAACCAAAAAGACCTTATATGTCTTTACCGATATTGACTGTGGTTATTGCCGCAAGATGCACACGGAAGTCGGGAGGCTGAATGAAGCAGGAATTCGAGTACGTTATCTCGCCTTCCCCCGCTCAGGGCTCGTTGGCGAGTCATACGATAAGGCCGTGGGCGTGTGGTGCGCTCCCGATCCGCAGGAGGCACTGACCAAGGCCAAGCTTGGCATGTCGATAAAATCACCGAAATGCGACAATCCGGTTGCCAAGGAATACGAACTTGGAAACGCGATGGGCGTGACCGGTACACCTGCGGTGTATACCGAGCAGGGCAAGTACATCGGTGGCTACGTGCCGGCCGATGATGTGATAAAAATGCTGAAAGACGGCAAAATTTGAGGGCGCCACGTGGAGGTTTCTTCGACAAGCAATAAGCGCCGCGGGCGCTCGCGCCGGCGCAAGAACATCGTGCGCAATGTCGTCATAGCTGCAGTCCTGGCGGCGATTGTGGGTGCTGGCGGTTTTATCGCGTATCGCCAGCAGGGCTCTGATCCAAAGGCGCTGCTGGCGCGCGCGTCGTCAGCCTACAAAGCGGCCAATTTCACTGCCGCGATGGTCGATCTTCGCACCGTGCTTGCCATCGACCGCGACAATGCCGAAGCGCGTGAACTGCTCGGTCTGAGCTACTTCAAACTAGGCGACGCCAAGGGTGCTCTGCGGGAGCTGGAAAAGGCCCGTGCGTTGGGCGTCGAAACTAACGAAATCGCCCTTGCCATCGTGCGATCGCAGATTTTGTTGGGCAAGCTGGACGAGGCACGCAGTCAGCTGGCCGCGCATAGTGACGATGCAACACCGGACTGGACAGCAGCACGAGGAACGCTGGAGCTTAGCCGCCGGAACTATGAACAGGCCCGCG
>JAYUQF010000151.1:0-4912 GCA_043756885.1 Pseudomonadota bacterium | reverse complement strand
CAGGCTCCTAGGGACCAACAGCCGATAGGTGCCATACACAAGAGGTAATTCTGGAGCGCTGGAACTCACGTCAAGAAATAAGGACTGAGCGCTTAGAGTCAGGAGCAGACCGATGACAACAGGAAATTACAAATACGCGCGTGCTGCTGTCGTCTGGTCCTTAGTGTTGTGGGGGTTTTGCACAACCCCGATTTGGGCAGATGAGATTTCAATCGGCGCCGGCAGCCAAACCATCACCATGCCAAGCGCCGACCGGTCGCACGGGATCGGTCCTGGCGATAGCTCAGAGGGAGCTCAGGGCGACTCAACAGATAAGCGCAAAACAGTGGCCGACCAATGGATTGGCGGTGCCAACAGTATGGGCTTCGGCAATTTTGTCTCGCCGCTTGGCGGCAATCAAATTCTGAGCGACGCCTCGTTGTTTGGCACCGGTTTCACGTCGGTTGGTAGTACCTTGCCGTGGGACGGTGCCGGCCGCGTGGACCACAGTCATTCGCTCGCCGGTGCTGCCGGTCGTTTTCAGCACACGACGTTCGTAGCCAACGGATGGCACGCAACATTCGGCAGTTTTACACCGACCACGCTGACGAGCCTTGCCGATAGCGAGGCAGACGACCTGCCTGATCGCGGTGCGGCTTCACATTTTGAAAGTCAGCTAGGTTATTCGAACGCTTTCAGCGGTGGCAACTTCAGAACCTGGATCGATACGCTGTGGCACGACCCTAGCCCTACCTGCATCGCATTGGGCGCGACGGTGGGTGCGTGCGAGGACAGTAATCGTCGCGGCTGGGGGATCGGTAGCACCATTGGCTATATGGGCTTTGAGCTGGTCGGATATTTCCACGACAGCAAGAGTCTTGCTCTGAACTCCCGGATCAGCCACAGCGCACTGTGGAGCAATGCAGGCGGGAGCGTTGTCGGGCGTAAAGCCGACGGCTACTTCGTGCAAGGTTCCTACGCGTTGAACGGCAAGACCAAACTCGGGTTGTCGTATAGCGCAGACTACCTGGAAGCAAGCGGTCGACCGGGAATAGCCGCCAGCGTTGCAGACCAGCGCGTTGCGCGTCAGCTGTGGACCGTTGGCGTGTACCACGACGTCAGCAGTTGGCTACGCTTGATGGCCGAGTACAATCGCGGCGAGCTGAGTACCCAGAGCACTCGCAAGGACGCCAACGCAAATGCGATAAGTGTTGGCACCTTCCTGTACTGGTAAGCCTTGAATAGTTGCGCCAGGCGCAAAACGGAAGACCGTAGGCGCAACGCGCCCTCTGGTTCGCCACGAATAATAACCCTGCGAAGTGACGCACCGCTGCGTGCATTTGGACGGCCGACCTGGTCCAGAGCAGGCGGGCGGTGCGCCAGCTTGAAAGTCTGCACTCGGGAGCGATCGCATGCGACTGCTGTATCCGCCGCTGGCGGCCAACCTTACCCTGCGATTGGACGTCGGTGATGGTCATCACCTGCACGTAGAACGTTGCGGAAGCGCGGGCACAATTCCCGTCGTGTTCCTGCACGGTGGCCCGGGCTCTGGATGCAAACCAGACCATCGACAGTTTTTTGCCCCAAACGCTTACGACATAATTCTCTTTGATCAGCGTGGCGCCGGCCGCTCAACACCTTATGGTGGCGTGGAAAACAACGATACAGCGGCCCTGATCGCGGACATCGAGAAGATCCGTGAGCATTTCGGTATTCGCCAATGGTTGGTGTTTGGTGGCTCATGGGGCGCGACCCTGGCGTTGGCCTATGCACAAACCCACCCCGAACGTGTGCTGGGACTGGTCTTGCGCGGTAGTTTCCTCGGCCGGCGCCAAGACCTTGCGTGGTTCGCCGGCGAGGGTGCCAATCGCCTCCTGCCCGTGCAGTGGCAACGTTTTGTAGACAACGTGGGTGTGGTGGTCGATGAACAACTAGTGAAGCGCTTACATAGCGCAATTTTTTCAAACGACGAAGAAGTTGTAGAGCGTGCGGCCCGCGCTTGGGACGCGTGGTCGACTGCGGTCGTGATGTTTTCTCTCGAAGCCGGTGGTGATGGCGGCGCAAGCGACAAAGCCAGCGCGATTGCTAAATGCCGTATCGAAATGCATTACGCCGCCCACGGTTATTTTCTGGCAGATAACCAGCTATTGCTCGACGCCCATCGACTGGCCCATGTGCCGACCACCATCATCCACGGCGCGCGGGACCTGACCTGTACCGCTGACGCGGGGTGGGCCCTACATCGTGCAATTCCCCACTCCCGGTTTGAAGTCCTGCGCACCGCCGGTCACCTTTCAAGCGAAGCGCCGATGGTTGATGCACTGGTGCGCGCCGCCGATGAGATGGCAGCGATGTTGGGCACTGGCACGATGGCTTCGGCTTAAGGGGACCGACTTGTTTGAAGCTTCGCGCAACGATGGCCGACCGTTGGTGATGGGCATTCTCAATGTCACGCCCGACAGTTTTTCCGATGGCGGGAAATTTGTCGATGTCGAGATTGCCTGCCACTACGCCGAACGTATGGTCAGCGATGGAGCGAACATCATTGATGTCGGTGGCGAATCAACGCGGCCGGGCGCGGAAACGATCGCTCCGTGGGTTCAGCTTGAGCGTGTAGCGCCAGTTATCAGCAAACTTCGTGCGCGACTACCAAGGGCTGTTGCGCTCAGTGTCGACACGCGCAGCGTTGAAGTGGCGCAAGTCGTGCTAGGTGCCGGTGCAAACATCGTCAACGATATTTCGGCCGGACAAGTGCCAGGCATGTTTGCCACCGTCGCAGCCCATGGCGCAGGGATAGTCTTGATGCATATGCAGGGTAGCCCGGCGACCATGCAAGACGAACCGCACTATCAGGATGTAGCCGCCGAGGTCTGCGCTTTTTTGCTTGGACGCGCTCGGGCAGCGGAAGCAGCTGGCATTAGCCGGACAAACATTGCGCTCGATCCCGGTATAGGCTTTGGTAAAACCCGCCTGCACAACTTGCGCCTGTTGGCGACGCTCAAAGAGCTTGTGGCCTGCGGTTATGCGGTCTTAGTTGGTACTAGTCGCAAACGCTTCCTGGGCTCGATTTGCAGCGAGCCAAACCCGCTCGAATTGACCGGGGCCACCTGCGCGACAACCGCGCTGGGTGTCGCGGCCGGTGCGCGGATTTTCAGAGTGCATGATGTTAAAGCCAACCGCCAGGCAGCGGATGTGGCGTGGGCAATCGACGCGGCGCGTTAGCACCCCGTACGCCAACTCATGACTTGAGCGGCGACAGTGCCCGTGAATTACGCGAGTTGCGAAACACCAGCGGACGCGTCTGCGCCAGGCCGGCGGCGACACGCGCAATACGTTCCAGATCGGCGGTGAGCTCAGGGTGACGGGGCGATTTTGAACACACCGGATCGGTGGCCCGCGCATCCCCCGTCATCATGTAAGCCTGACAACGACAGCCGCCGAAATCTTTGGTTTTATCCGGACAGCTGCGACAGGGTTCCTGCATCCATTCAAAGCCGCGGAAATGATTGAAGGCCGATGAATTCGACCAGATATCCGCAATCGAGTGATCCCGCACGTTAGGAAAGCTCAGGCCCGGCAATTGCTGGGCAGCATGGCAGGGCAGGGCAGTGCCATCAGGTGCGATGGTCAGAAAGATAGACCCCCAGCCGTTCATGCAGGCTTTTGGCCGCTCCTCATAGTAGTCAGGTACCACATAAATTATTTTCATGCGGTCTTTCATCTCATGCTGATAACGTTTGGCCACGACCTCGGCGGCTTGCAGTTGCACACGTGTGGGCAACAAGGCATCGAGATTCAGTTTCGACCATCCGTAGTACTGGGTACTCGCCAGCTCGACAAAATCTGCTTTCAGATCGATCGTCATGCGAATGATGTCTTCGATCTGATCGATGTTCTGACGATGCAGGACGATGTTCAGCACCATGGGGTAGCCCTGGGCTTTGACGGCACGCGCCATCTCCAGTTTGTGTTGAAAGCTCGCCGTGCCGCCGAGAAAATTATTCAGTTCTTCGTGGCTGGCCTGAAAACTTATTTGAATATGATCCAGGCCCGCTTCTTTGAAACGCGCGACGCGCGCTTCGTCCATACCGACGCCGGAGGTGATGAGATTGCTGTAGTAACCCAGCCCTCGCGCTTCACGAATCAGATCTTCCAAATCAGTGCGCAATAATGGCTCGCCACCCGAGAAGCCGAGCTGCATAGCGCCCAACTCGCGCGCTTCGCGCAGCACTTTGCGCCATTGGTCAGTGTCGAGCTCGGCACTATTGCGGGCGAAATTGACGGGGTTGGAACAGTACGGGCACTGTAGCGGACAGCGGTAGGTCAACTCTGCCAGCAACCATAGGGGCCGGCCCGAAATGTCAGAAGGTAATCCAGCCATTAGTTTGGGCCTGTGTAAGAAAGTTACGTACGTCGTCGTCTACCGGTGCGCCACCGAAGGCAGCTTTGAGCTCCGCAATAATCAGGCTTACGCTACGCTGCCCGTCGACGCGTTTGAGGATCTCACCGGCGCTCCCGCTCAGTTTCACCATGCCTTCCGGATAGAGCAGCACGTGAGCAGACTGCGCCGGTTCCCATTGGAAGCGGTACATGGCTTTAAGCAGCGGTACGCGGTCGTCGTTTTCCGCGCTCATGCCGGTGCCTCGCAGCCCTGAAAGGGTGGCATAAGTGCCACATAGGCCATCCACATCGCATCCAGCATCGTCCATAGAATGTCGAGTTTGAGCTGCAGAATGTTCAACGCATACTCCTGCTCAGTACGGGTGGTGAAGTGTTCGAGGGTGACCGCTAAACCGTGTTGCACGTCGCGTCGCGCTTCGGCTAAGCGATTGCGGAAATACTCGTAACCTTTGGATTCTATCCACGGATAAGCGGCGGGCCAGTTGTCCAGACGACGTTGATGGATTTCGGGCGCGAACATTTCCGTCAGGGA
>JAYUQF010000150.1:0-4934 GCA_043756885.1 Pseudomonadota bacterium | reverse complement strand
GCGACCTTTACCTTCAAGGCACCCGCCGTGCCGGTTCCGACCAAGCTCGAAGCAATCCTCGCGCAAGGCGCACGGTTCTGGCCACTGGCCATCATGCGTGAAGTTGACGATGCCATTTTGCATCTGCGCTTCAACGAAGAGAAAATCGGCACCTGGATCTTCAAGAGCACAGGCGATACACAAACCGTGCTGGCCGCCGATGAAGTCTTGGAGAACAACGCTGACCATTGGTTCATACGCGAAGTGCTGCTGTTTACGCGCCGCGTGCTGAAGCGTGTCGATGTGTCGGCGCGCAGCTTGATCGCCGCCATCGAGCCTGGCAGTTGTTTCGCCGGCACCCTGCTCGAATTTGTATTAGCGGCCGATCAAAGTTACATGCTGTCTGGTTGTTTCGAGGGCGATCAAACACCAGCAGCCACACTGGTCTTGAACCCATTCAACTTCGGTGCTTACCCGATGGTAAATGGCATCACGCGCATTCAATCGCGCTTCCAGAACAACGACGCCGCTATCGCGACCCTTGAACGCAATATCGGCCAAGCTTTGACAGCCGCGCGGGCGGACGCGCTGGGTCTGGTGACCTTTACGCCGGACGACATCGACTGGGAGGACGAATTGCGCATCCTGCTCGAAGCGCGCGCCGGGTTTTCGCCCGACGCTTTGAGCGGCATGGAAGCCAGCCTGCGTTTCCCAGGCCCCGAGACCATGGAATCAAAAATCTTCGCGCGCCTGTCGGCGTGGCAGAACTGGATCTTCCAGCGCCCCAATGCCGTTGGCGACAACGGCGCGCTGGTGCTGTACGGCACCGGCACGCGCCCGCAATTTCAGAAACGTCGCGTCTAAGACGCAGCCACAGGACCAGCCCATGAGCAACGTCGATTACAGCGAACTCATTCCGAACAATGTCAGTCTCAGCGCCGATCGCAAACTGAAGCGCGCCTTGGAAACCTGGTATCCGAGGTTCATGGACTGGTGGACACAACACGGGCCGGCGCAATATCAGGATAAGGATGTTTACCTGCGCACCGCAGTCAGCGTTGATAAACAGGGCTGGGCGCAATTTGATCACGTCAAGATGCCCGCTTACCGCTGGGGCATTTTTATGGCCGAGGGCGACAGCGAACATCGCACCATCAACTTTGGGGATCATAAAGGCCAGCCGGTATGGAACGAGGTACCCGGCGAATTCCGTGGCCCGCTGCGGCGACTGATAGTGACCCAGGGCGACACCGAACCGGCCTCGGTCGAACAGCAGCGTTGTCTCGCTGCCACAGCGCCCTCACTCATCGATATGCGCAACCTGTTCCAGGTCAATGTCGAAGAAGCACGCCACCTGTGGGCGATGGTGTATTTATTGATGGCCCATTTTGGCCGTGATGGCCGCGAAGAAGCCGAAGACTTATTACAACGCCGCTCGGGCGATCCGGACAAACCACGCATTCTCGGTGCTTTCAACGAGGCCACGCCTGATTGGCTGTCGTTTTTTATGTTCACCTTCTTCACCGATCGCGATGGTAAATATCAGCTCGCTTCACTGGCAGAGTCGGCGTTTGATCCGCTCGCACGCACCTGCCAATTCATGCTCACTGAAGAAGCTCATCATATGTATGTCGGTGAAACCGGCGTGGCGCGGGTCATTCAGAAAGCCTGCGATGTAATGCGCGAACATAAAACCGACGATGTGCGCAAATTTGGCGCCATCGATCTGCCAACGCTACAAAAGTATGTCAACTTCCACTTCAGTGTGTCCGCGGATCTCTTTGGCTCTGAGATCTCAACCAATGCCGCGAACTACTACACCCAGGGCCTGAAGGGCCGCTACCTGGAGTCGCGCATCAAAGATGACCATCAATTGAAGTCCGATATTTATGGCATCACCCAGTGGCAGGACGGCGCGCTGGTACAGGCGCAAGTGCCAGCGCTGACCGCGATTAACGAGCGTCTGCGCGACGACTACATCGCCGACTGTCAGCGTGGTGTTGATCGGTGGAACAAACTCATCGCCGATGCCGGTATCAGCTTTACTATCACACTCCCCCATCGCGCCTTTCATCGCGCCATTGGCCAGTTCTCAGGTGCATCGGTCACACCCGCAGGTGCGGTGCTCGATGCCGCAAGCTTCGCCGCCCGTGAAAACGAGTGGCTGCCCAGCGCGGCCGATCACGATTATGTGCGCTCATTGATGGAGCAGGTGACCGCGCCCGGGTGTTATGCACGCTGGATTGCGCCGCCGCGCTTAGGCATCAATAATCAAGCCATCGATTTTTCTTACGTTCGTTTTTAAACAATGGGTACTGTCTACGCTACTGATCGCGACGGCGAGCTGCATGCGCTGCCCGCTCGGCGCGGTACTAACTTGATGGAGATCTTGCGCGACGCCAATCTGCCGGTGGAGGCGATTTGCGGCGGTCAGTGCATCTGCTCCACTTGCCACATCTATGTTGATGCAGCATGGGCCGCGCGGTTGAAACCACGCGGCGAGGCCGAACAGGTAATGGTGGAAGATACCGGCCATTTCCAGCCCACCTCGCGGCTGGCGTGCCAGGTTGATTACGACGACTCTCTGGACGGTCTGCAACTGGCCCTCGCGCCGGAATATTGATGCGCGTGATGCTACGCGTGTTGCGTCCACTCGCCGCGCGGTTAGCCCGCTGGTGCGCGCGGTCATGGTGACGCCGGCAGACCCCGAAGTTTTGCTGCCCGCGCTTGTGCTGCCACGGGAATACAACGCCGCCTGGGATCTCATCTCGCGCAATCTGGGCCCTGAACGCGGGGTACGGACGGCCTATATCGACGACCATGGGCGTTACAGTTTCGACGATCTGGATCGCGCCAGCGCACGGGTAGCGGCTGTCCTGGCGGCCGCCGGCCTGCACGCCGAGCAGCGTGTACTGCTATGCATGCACGATAGTTTCGAGTGGCCAGCAACATTTCTCGGCGCAATTCGCGCGGGCATCGTTCCGGTCGCGGTCAACACCTTGCTCACGGCACAGGATTATGCCTGGATGCTGGCCGATAGCCGCGCAGCGGTCGCGATTGTAGCGGCGCCGCTGGTGTCGCTATTCGAACCGCTGCTGAAGAATGTGCCGAGCTTTCGGCAATTGATAGTCGTGGGCGCCACGCGCGCCGATCACCCCAAACTCACGACTTTGATGCAAACCGTCGTCCCCCGCGACAACATCGCGCCAACCCTGGCCGATGACACCTGCTTCTGGCTCTATTCGTCGGGCTCGACCGGCAGGCCCAAGGGCACGGTGCATATTCACTCCAGCCTGTTGGCTACCGCCGAGCTCTACGCACAACCGGTGCTCGGCATTAACGCTGGTGACACGGTGTTTTCCGCCGCCAAGCTGTTTTTTGCCTATGGCCTGGGCAACGCCTTGAGCTTTCCCTTGAGCGTGGGTGCCTGCACCGTGTTGATGGCCGAGCGACCCAGCCCTGAGGCAGTTTTTAAGCGTCTGCTTGAACACGCGCCGACAATCTTTTACGCAGTGCCAACCCTGTACGCGAGCTTACTCGCAAGCCCTGCCCTGCCTGCGGCCACGGATCTGCGCCTGCGTGTTTGCACCTCGGCGGGTGAAGCATTGCCTGCCGACATCGCGAGTCGTTGGCGAAGGCATTTTGGCCAGGACATTCTTGACGGCATCGGCTCGACCGAGATGTTGCATATTTTTTTGACCAACCGTGGGGACGATGTGCGCTACGGCACTACTGGTAGACCCGTAGCCGGTTACTTGGCGCGCATTGTCGACGACGAGGGTCAAGCGGTGGCCAACGGCGAGATTGGCGAACTGCAGGTGAACGGCCCAACGGCTGCCAGCATGTACTGGAACAATCGCGAAAAAAGCCGCGCGACTTTCATCGGTGCGTGGACACGCACGGGCGACAAGTATCGAATCGACGCCGACGGTTACTACGTTTACTGCGGGCGCAGCGACGACATGCTCAAAGTTGGTGGAATTTACGTCTCACCCAGCGAGGTCGAAAGCGCGCTTACCGATCATCCAGCGGTGTTGGAAGCTGCGGTGGTCGGACGCGCAGACGAAGAACAGCTAATCAAGCCCGCCGCCTACGTGGTGCTGAACGACGGCTTCGCGCCGGATGCGGTCATGGTCGAGGCCCTGAAACGGCACGTCCGTGAGCGCCTGGCGCACTATAAGTATCCCCGCTGGATTGAATTCGTGGCCGAGCTACCCAAGACTGCGACCGGCAAAATCCAGCGTTTTAAGCTGCGCGAGCCCTGAGCATCGGCAGCTGTCGGCGCTGCGAATCAGGCCAGTTTGCCAGCCTCGGGCACGAGGCTTGTACCGCGCCAGAGCCGAGCAGACAATGGCCGGCGCTGTGCGGCTGGACGCGCACCACGGGTCGCCGCGAGCAAGGGGGTGCCACACGGGCCACTCAAGGCGACCAACCGCCAAGCGCGAAATATCGTCAACGTCATGTAAACGACTGTTAACGTGCGACACTGCGTCCGTCGCGGCAGGGGCCGGCTCATCGAGAGTCGGACCTATAATAAAAATTAAATCGCTACCAAATAAGAATGTTACGCGCACCCGCTATCCTCATCGTTGATTGCAGCGTGAGTGACACCGAGCTGGCGGAAATGTTGCTCAGGCGCATGTTCCCCTATGCCGCGATCCGCATCGCCAATGATGCTCTATGCTTCGCCGAAGCCCTCACCGAGCAGGCACCGGACGTTGCGATTGTCGCGCCCAAACTAAGCTGGGCAGCGAGCGACAAACTGCTCGCGCTACTGCGCCGGCACAACCCCCATACCCGCATTATTTTGTTCGGCCATGAAGCCGATATCCTCGAACACGGCTTAAGCCCCGGCTTGGCTATCGACGGGATAACACGTAAGAGCAGTGCCGGTTTCCTGGCATTGGCAGGCATCGTATCTGAGGTGCTGGCTCGCGGCGCAGGGGCCACCGTGT
>JAYUQF010000149.1:0-1940 GCA_043756885.1 Pseudomonadota bacterium | reverse complement strand
TAGATTTCGTCCGTCTTGTCGGCGGGCGCACCCTGTATTTCGATCAACGTGTGAACTTGGACGAGCGTGGAAATTATCGGCTGGAGGTCAAGGCACGGTCCGATACCGGTTCCACGCGCCTGAATTTGAAGGTGTGCGAAAAAACGGTGATGTACTCGGCGCAATGTGTCGAAACGCATTTCAATGTCGTGGCGGACGACCATTGGCAGTGGTTTGCTGCGGATCTGGACATTGAGTCAGTGGGCGCTGCTCTGTCCGCGCTGGGACGTATCGGGCGGCGACCGGTATTCCTGAGCATCCTGTCGCCCACTGCAGGAGCGAGCATGGATCTTGCATCAATCAGTTTGCGTTCACCGACTGGGGTCGAAATGCTGCAAAACGGGCGCTTTGAGCACGGCCCAGACCACTGGCGGATTACGTCGGACGACCATATCGCATGGCATGCAGACAACCTTGCGGTGCACCTGTTATTTGAGCAGGGGTGGTTTGGACTGTTTGCATTCGCTGGGCTGACGCTGCTTGCGCTGAGCCTGCTGTTGCGAAGCTTACGCGCGAGTCGCCCTGAAGGGGCGGTACTTCTTACGGCAATTGTTGGATTGCTGTTCGTCGGTTTGACCGAGAGCCTCCTGGACGCACCGCGCATCGCCTTCCTCTACTACTTGCTTGTTTTTTCGGTGGTCTCTGGCTATCCCGGAGCTGTGATCAAAGCGCGACATACCCGCCACGAGACACCGGGATGAGGCACCTCCCTCCGTTCCTGACGTTGGTGGCGCGCACCCTAAGAGCAGAGCAGCTCCAGGATCACCACCGTGACGTCGCGTACTGCGCACTGGACGATAGTGATCGCGTATGCAAACGGCAATAAAGCCCCTCGCCGCGTGCCTGGGTAGGGTGCAGCTTAAGATCAGCGCGGGGCGGTCGGCGGACTTTGCTGTGGTCAGCAATTCTCCGCGACCACTATGGGTAACTTTCCGCAATATTGCTGCGGCGCTACTTCAATCCGTCGATCACGTGGTTTGCTCGTTATGGGGCGGGTTGCCCAGGTTCGCAGGGTGGCGGCCGTAAGGCGCAACGACAGAACTTAACCTGGGCGGACAGGTGAGCGCCACATCGTTGCACAGCCAACCCCAGACTTGATAGACACGCGCGTGGCGAGAGATCGGTGTCGGGCAGCGCATTGAGTCCGCCGTCAGTGCGATCAGGGTGGTGGTCGCGTGCCAAACGAGTTTTGGAGTCTTGTTTTTACTCGCACCCCTCGCAGCGGCACTACTCTATCCAGGTACCGGTATTTCGAACCAGCGGCTGTCGCGCATACTCGCAACACCGGAGCGTGAAAAGCATTGGCGGGCCTTTGCGTCATTTGCATGGCACCGTCGGCGGTTTGGGCGGTTTACAAGGGCCGACGTGCGTGAGGCGCCGCGGCTCGATCTCTTGAGTGCTATGGGTCTGGCCGTTGAACGTGAACATGAACGTAGCGTTGAGGATCTTGAAACGCACATCGTGCGCAGCTGGGGCGTGACGATCGCGATGGGGGTATGGGAGCGTTCCCGAGCAATGGAATCGACCTATTAGGCGTGCGAAAATCCGCGCGCCGCTGTCGCATCAGTAACGATCTCGGACGACACCCTGAAAGCACGATGCCTCAAACGAGGAGCGTGCCCTGATGTCACCGTGGCATAGATCGCGGCAGCGCTGCTGCAAGGGCGGTTAGTCTGACAAAAATGCCGGGTGCCTAGCCTGGCGCGCGCAGCACGCCCGTGGCCGATCTGAAGAAGTGTTGGTGCAAAGTCGACATTTCAGGAACCCTTTGTAACTCAAGCTGCACGCTCCGCAGCACTGGCGGGAATAAAGCTATGGCAGTCGTCGATCGTGTTTTGGTGGGGGAGTCCACCGTTGGTGAGGGCAACGAAGCTGCCCACATTGATTTGATCATGGGGCCG
>JAYUQF010000148.1:0-4956 GCA_043756885.1 Pseudomonadota bacterium | reverse complement strand
GGTGTTCCTTTTGCGTCAAAAATCCCCGGATGACCTCGATCGACGCCTCCTGCTTCAACCTTCGCTTGATCTCGTTCTGTGCTTCCATCCGCAACGATAGACGGCGAGTAAAGAATTGTCCAGCAATTTATTTTGGGTAAGGGGCAGCGCTAGGGCACGTCGAGCGGCGCTAGAGATCGCCGGTGGCGGTCGTTATTAAATCTCGTGCATGGGCAACACTCGCGTTGGTCGCTTCAGCGGCGCCCAACATGCGCGCGATTTCTCGCTCGCGAGCATTTTTATCCAGGGTTTTAATCTGCGTTTCCGTGACGTTATCGTTGACCGTCTTGCTGACTAACAGATGCTGGTCGCCGGCGCTCGCTACCTGGGGCGAATGCGTAATGCAGATCACCTGACATTCCCGTGCCACGTCACGCAATGTGCGCCCCACGATATTGGCGGTGGTGCCGCCGATGCCCGTGTCAACTTCGTCATACACCACAACTGGAATACCGGCATGGCGCGCAGTGGCCGCCTGAATAGCCAGTCCGATGCGCGACAGCTCGCCCCCGGACGCAACTTTGTTGATCGGGCCCGGTGTTTGATCGGGGTTGGTCGTAACCAGGAATTCGATTCGATCAGCGCCGTGCGGTAACGGAGCTTGGTCAGGTAAGGGGCTCAGTGTGGCACTGAACTGCGCATAGGGGAGGCCGAGTTCGCGCATGCGCCGGGTGATTTCCGTGTTCATACGCTTAGCCGCACTGCGGCGCGCTTTGTTCAGGCTGGCCGCGGCCGTCTGATAAAATACAAGAGCCGCAGTGCCTTCGGCCTGCAGCCGTGAGCGCTCGGCTGCACCATTGTCGAAACTCGCCAATTCCTCGCTTAAGCGTTGGTGCAAAGCCGGCAGTTCTTTGACAGTGAGCTGATGTTTGCGCGCCAACGCGTGCAGGGCCGCGATGCGGTCGTCCAATCGTGCGAGGCGCGCCGGGTCAATTTCCACACCAGCTTCGAGTCGTTCGAGCTCCGCCGCGCTCTCTTCCACACACACTAGAGCCTGCTCCAACGCGTCAACAAGATTGTTATTTTTTTCATCGCGCTTGGCCAACGCTCGCGCCCGCGTGGCAGCGGAGCGCAGTCGGGGAAATGCGCCGTTTTCTTCGTCGAGCAGCAAACCGCGCAGGGCACCAAACTGATCGAGATTGGCAGCGCCGTTGGCCAGCCGCCGATGTTCGTTTTCGAGATTATCGATCTCGGCTTCGTCAATGCGCGACTCTTGCAGCTCTACAAACTGGTAGCGCAACAGCTCAATGCGATCGCGTTCAATGCTGGCCCGTTCAAGCGCCAACAACCGTTTGTGGGCCGTCTGCCATGCTTCGCAGGCCGCCTGCACCGCCTGGCGCGCGGCGCTATGACCACCGTAGGCGTCCAGCAGATCCCGTTGCACATCGCGTTTCATGAGTTGCTGGCTGGCGTGCTGGGCATGGACGTCGACCAGCAGCGTGCCGATCTCGTGCAGCAGTTGTATGGGCACGGGACTCGCATTGCAGAACGCTCGCGACCCACCGTCGCGCAGCACAATCCTGCGCAGTACACATTCATCCGCGCTGTCGAGTGCGTGCTCCTGAAGTAAGGCTCGCACTGCCGGCGCGTTGGCGATATCGAAGACGGCGCTGACGGTCGCGCGATCATCACCTGCGCGCACCAGCTTGCTGTCGGCGCGCTCACCGAGGGCGAGGCCGAGCGCCTCAATCAGGATGGATTTGCCCGCGCCGGTTTCACCGCTCAGCACCGACAAACCCGTACCGAACTCAACTTCAACGTGGCGCACCACAACGAGATTCTGCACGGTGAGGGTCTTAAGCAAGGCCTAGGCTCCCCAATTGAGTTTGGCGCGCAAAGTGGCGAAGTGATCGTGATTGGCCGGATGCAGCAGACGCACCGACTGACTGCGCCGGAATACCCGCACACAATCCCCCGGCAACAAATCCTGGACCGAATTGCCATCACAGGTCACCCGTGACTCGTCTTCGCGATCGGTGGCGACGTAGATCTCGATACGGGCGGCGTCGCTCACTACGATGGGGCGATTGGTGAGGGTGTGTGGGCAGATTGGCACCAGCGCCAGGGCGTGGGTGCGTGGATCGAGGATCGGGCCGCCACCGGACAAAGCATAGGCCGTGGAGCCGGTCGGCGTGGCGACGATCATGCCGTCGGAACGCTGCGCGTGCAGGAACTGGCCGTCGACATAGGTCTCAAGCGTGATGAGCCGTGCGGTGTTCCATTTCTGCACAACAACGTCGTTAAGGCCGTCTTCGGTGGCGATCACACGACCGTCACGCACCACCTCGCAGCCCAGCACGGCGCGCTCTTCCGATAAAAATTGGCCGTCCAGCACCGCGTCCACACCGGTCTCGATCTCAGCCGGAGAAAGATCAGTCAGAAAACCAAGCCGGCCCAGGTTGATGCCGATCAGGGCCACGTCGCGCGGATAAATCAGGCCCGCACATTGCAGTAGCGTGCCGTCGCCCCCGATGGAAACCAGAAGATCGCAACGTGCTGGCAGTTCTATGCTGGGCACCACCTGGTAACGGCCTGCGGGGCCATGGCCCGCGGCGACCGTATCGATGAGGGTTTCGACACCGCGGCGGTTGGTCACCGCAATCACGCGCTCGAGCGCGCCTTTGACCGCGGGTTCGTGCGTTCTCGTCACGATCCCGATGCGCGTGAACATGGTTGGGGGTTGTCCGGTCATTGTCAGAAGGCGAGAAAGTTAGCACTTTGCCGTTTTGACCGGCAACGTGGTTTTGCAAGCCCCAGGTAGGGGTGGTAGATTCCGACCAAGCAGCCTGGATCACCGACGGCCCGATGGCAAGAATCAACTCAGACGTCAAACTCGGTGAACGTTCACAATACCTGTTCAGATTGCTGGTAGAACGCTACATAAGCGACGGCCAGCCGGTAGGTTCGCGCACCTTGGCCCGCGATGCCAGGCTCGATCTCAGCCCCGCCACGATCCGCAATGTCATGGCCGATCTGGAGGACTTGGGTTTGATTATGGCGCCCCATACCTCGGCCGGCCGGATACCGACGGTCAAGGGCTACCGTCTTTTTGTCGACTCGATGGTCACGTTCCGTAATCTCAGCCACAGCGAGATTCGGCACATGGAAACCAGCCTCGAAAGCGATGACGATATCCAGGGGCTGCTCAGCAATACCTCCAAAATGCTGTCCGATGTCACCCGGCTGGCCGGCTTGGTGATGATCCCGATAGCGGACCGGCGCGCCTTGCGCCAGCTTGAGTTCTTATCGCTGAACGACAATCGGGTGCTGGCCATCCTGGTCACCAATGATCGCGAAGTTGAAAACCGTATTATCAAGACCAATCGCACCTACTCCCAATCTGAGCTGACGCAGGCGGGCAATTACCTCAACAGTGTGTTTGCCGGGCACGATATAGACGCCGTCAAAGCGCGCCTCATCCGGGAAATGGCCGCTGCCCGCGATGAAATGAACAACGTCATGGCCTTGGTCATTGAGATGACTCAGAAAGTTTTTGTCGACAACGAAACGCACAAGGACTACGTGCTGGCTGGCCAGACCAATCTTATGGAGATCAACGAGCTGTCGGATATCGAACGCTTGCGCAACCTGTTCGAGGCGTTTACTCAGAAGCGCGATATCCTGCATCTACTGGATCAGGCACTGTCCGCCTCCGGCGTGCAGATCTTCATCGGCGAGGAATCGGGTTACGAAGTACTGGATCAGTGCTCGGTCGTGACCTCGACTTATGCTGACAGCCACCGCACCTTAGGTGTACTGGCGGTTATCGGGCCAACGCGCATGGAGTATGAGCGGGTTATTCCGATTGTTGACCTCACGGCAAAAATGCTCAGCTCTGCCTTGAATTCCCGCAGCTGATCCCCATCTCGAACCCGCAAGCCAGGGGCCTCGGGCCCCAGCCTCCCTGCGCCCGCGCGGGCAGCGCAGTGTTTTCGACTAACTCGACCACATTCGACACAGACAGATAAGACCATGAGTGTAAGTGAAGAACCCCAAGCCGGCAGCGAGCCGCAAGCCACTGACAACGATGCAACCCTAAACGCCGATACCTTGGCCAGCGTGGAGGAGCTGGCCGCCGAACTCGCTCGCCAGCGCGCCCAGGTGGCGGAACTGAAAGACGAGGTCTTACGCGGCCGCGCCGAGATGGACAATCAGCGCAAACGCGCAGAGCGCGACCTGGAATCTGCACATAAATACGGCCTGGAGCGCTTTATTCACGATCTGCTGCCGGTCAAAGACAGCCTTGATCTGGGGCTCAAAGCGGCGCTGCGCGCGAGCGAAGTTGCGACCCTCACCGAGGGCATGGCCATGACTATCAAAATGTTCGATGACTTTTTCGAGAAACTCGCGATCCGTCAGCTCCATCCCGAAGGCGAGCGCTTCGATCCCGAATTCCACCAGGCGATGACCATGGAAGAGGCAGCCCACGTGGCACCTGGCACGGTGACGCGGGTCATGCAGAGCGGTTATATGCACAACCAACGTCTACTGCGGCCTGCTCTGGTGGTGGTGGCGAAGGGCGCGGCCAGCTGAGCTGGCTTGAATTTGGCGCACATCCCCCCATTTTGATTAGCAATTCGGGGCTCGCCAGCGCGAGCCCATTACAGGTTTAGAGAAACAGAGGCACACCATGGGCAAGATCATCGGAATCGACTTAGGCACGACTAACTCCTGCGTCGCGGTACTGGAAGCGGGCAAGGCCAAGGTTATTGAAAACAGCGAGGGCGCGCGCACCACACCCTCAATCGTAGCTTTCACCGGTGACGACGAAGTGCTGGTTGGCCAGTCGGCCAAGCGTCAGGCAGTGACCAATCCCAAGAACACCCTGTTTGCGGTCAAACGCCTTATCGGGCGGAAGTTCGCTGACGATGTGGTGCAGAAAGATCGCAACATGGTGCCCTACACCATTGCCAAGGC
>JAYUQF010000147.1:0-1947 GCA_043756885.1 Pseudomonadota bacterium | reverse complement strand
CCTGATCACGCACCTGTAGAACGACACAAGGTTGCGCGAAGCGTGCCCAGAAATAGGAGTGGAAATCGTCCGCGATACAGCGCGCAAAATGCTCGAGTGCAACCGTGGCGTACTTTGCTGTTTGGCGCGCACCGCCAATGTCCAAAGTGACGTTATAAACGTTGGGTGGCAGTAGGCGATTGGCGATGCCGGGTAGTATCGGCAGCTGTGCGTAGCTGTCGAGCAATAGATAAAAGTCGAGAACGGTGTCGCGTTTGCCGCGCAGGTAGGAACCGTAAGCTACGACTGCCAATAACTGCGCGCCGAAGTGCGTTTCGAAATGCGTAACAAAAGCGCTGAGGATGGGGTCGGTAGTCGCGACAAAAGGCTCAGCCATACGCACCGCGTGTGCCAGCGAAGGTGCGAAAGGCTTGCGCGTGCACTGTCGCGGCAGCGGGATCAGTCAACCACGAGCGTAGCGGTCCATGGCGCATGCGTGCGGCGACCGCATAGAGCAGACGCAGTGCCATCACGGCGCTGCTCGCGGCGGTCCACCATGCAACACCAAACAGAGCCCAATCGGCGTGACCGCACAATAGCGCCACGCTCAAAATAATCAGACACGGATTGCGCCGCGCAGTGATCAGGCGAAAATAAGCATCAAAGGGGCGCCAGGCAAACATGCTGCAGGATCCGAGGGCGTGGAAGAGTGCCTCCAGTGCACGTCCGGCGAGATAACCGCCGACGATCAGTTGCACCATCAGCTGCTGGGTGCCGGGATCGAGCGCACTCCCCAGCCCGGTTCCCCATAACACATACCAGAACGGCGGATGGATGATGTCCATGCCATGGTCCAGCCAATGGCCGACTTTGCTCGACTGCACAGTAACCCGCGCTAACTTGCCATCGACGGTATCGAGCAAGGTCATAATCCAGCCGCACAACAGCCCGCTCGCGAACGCGCCATGGGCGAATAACCAGGCTGCAGCGATCACCAGCACCAAACCAGTAAGCGTGACCATATTGGGCGAAATGCCGGCGTTGGCGCACCAGCCAACAATCTTCCGTGCGGGGCGCGGCCACAGCCATTTTGTGACCAGGTCGGTAATGCCTTTGTAGGAGTTTCCGTACAGGACACTTTCCAGGACATCGCGCCGATCGGCGCGCAAGGGCTCGAGTAAAGGAGGCTCGACACGGCGCAGGTGATCGTCGTATTGCTCGAGTTCTTCGGGCCTTACAAGGCGCGCGCCGGCCGGTCGCGGCGAGGACGGCGCTACGAGCGCAGCAACAAATTCTGCGGCGTGTTCACCGGTGCAGACCGCGCCCGCGAGACCACCATCAAGCGGGCATTCCAGCAAGCTGTGTTCCTGCTTGGCCAGTGCGTTGATAGTGCGCTGTTCAAACAAATACGTTGCCTGCACCAACAGCACGCGCGTCGCGCGTGTTAGTCCCTGGGGCTCGGTGGTGATGTCAGTGAATCCGGCAGCGCGCAACTGACGTTCAAGTCGCTCGCGCGAACTCAAGCCCCACAGGCGTAGAGGATGGTCCCCGAGTATGCAGGCAATGCTGACCATGAGATATACTGCTCTCTCGACCTAAGTTGAGTAAATCATTGAATTATAGAAACTTCAGGGATCCGCGGTAAAGGGTCATGACAGTCCGTCTGCTGCATCTCACCGATCCCCACCTGAGCTCGCTGGCCAATGTGTCGCCGTTGACACTACGCGGCAAACGCACGCTTGGTTTCTTGTCATGGTGGGCTAAGCGCCGTCATCACTTAAACGCTGCAACCCTCGCTCGCGTAACCCAGGCAGCCGGCTCAGAAGGCGCACAGCTGGCCTTGGTGACCGGCGATCTTGTGCACATCGGTCTGCCGCAAGAATTACAGCAGGCGCGCGTCTGGCTGGATACTCTCGCCGCGACGCAGCCGGTGGTCCTGGCTCCCGGCAATCACGATTGTTACCACGC
>JAYUQF010000146.1:0-40560 GCA_043756885.1 Pseudomonadota bacterium | reverse complement strand
TGCCCAGCACCATCACCTGCTTGCGCGCTTGATCAGCAACTATCGCTACATCGGGCACCAGCACCGCCTCATGTTCACCGGCACCGAACAGGCGTGCGCGCGCAAACATGCCCGGCAGCAAAAGATGATCGGGATTGGGAAAGGTCGCGTGGCCGCGCATGGAATCGGAGTCGCGATCGATCTCGTTGTCGACAAAGGTCATGTGGCCCTTATGCACCCACTCGGTTTCGTCGATCAGCTGGGCCTCGATGCGATTGGGTACATCGCGTGAGGATGGCCGCGTGCCGGCGGTGTCGAGACGGGTGTAACGCAGGAATTCAGCCTCCGAGGCCTCGATCTCAAACTCGATAGGATCGAGCGAGACGATAGTGGTGAGTACCGTCGAGTCGGCCTTGCCACCCGAGATCAGATTGCCGGCATCAACACGCACATCTGACAGGCGGCCCGCCATCGGTGCGCGCACTTGCGTGAAGCTGAGGTTCAATTCTGCGTTACGCAACGCGGCTTCGGCCGCATCAACATCGGCTTGCGCGGCATCGCGTTTGGCCCGCCGCTCTTCAGCGGACTCCTTGCTCATGGCACGCGAGGACTGCAAACGCTCGCCACGTTCAAATTCGAGCTGCCCAACTCTGAGCTGGGTATTGGCACGATCAACTTCCGCCTTGGCGCCCGCTACCTGCGTTTTGAAGGGGCGTTGATCGAGGACAAACAACAGCTCGCCGGCAGCGACCATCTGGCCTTCCTTAAAATGCACCGACTCCAGATAACCCGACACCCGCGCGCGCACATCGACACGCTCCTTGGCGATAAAGCGGCCCGTGTAGTCGTCCCATTCTGTAATGCTCTTGAACACCGGTTTGGCGACGGTGACCGTTGGTGGCGGCGGCTGAGCGCCCGCCGATGCGGGGTCGACGGCGCGGTCTGGGCCGCCGCGTATCATCAATATCAGCCATAACACGGCGAGGGTGCCAGCCATGGCACCAATTCCGAGTTTTGTATTCGGGGTCATGCTGGACCTATGTTTAGCGCACACCTAATTGCTGCCATGCAGTATCGCAGAATGTCCCCCACGGGACGATACCAATGCAGTAAGGCAGGGCCCAGGTTGGGCGTAGTGCTGGCCGTCACTCGCACTCACGCACCTGCGCGACCACGGTTTGAACCGATAGCTAAGGCGTGACAGCCACTGGCCGATCGAAGCGTGCGCGATCATGGGGTTGCTGCAGCCAGTGAGCATAGAACTTCGGGCCACGCGGAATAATGCCATTGGGATTGACGTGGGGGATCGAATAATAGCCCCGCACAAAATGCTCGATATTGACGGTTTGCGCGACACCAGGCACCTGATAAAGGTCGCGCAGATAGTTTGATAACTGCCCATAGCTGGCAATGGTGCGTTGATTGCATTTGAACAACGGCTGATAGACCAGATCAAAACGCAGCAAGCTGGCCAGCAAGCGCCAGTCTGCCTCGGTGATGCCTGTACCCACTAGATAACGCTGGTGGCCTAAACGCGCATCCAGCCAATCGAGAGTCGCAAACAAAGCATCGAAGGCTTCGTCGTAAGCCTCCTGGCTGCGCGCCAAACCAACTCGGTAAACACCGTTGTTAACACCGTCATAAACACGCTGATTGACAGTGTCGATCTCCGGGCGCCAGGCCAATGGATAATAATCCTCGCGGGCTGTTGTCAGTGCATCAAATGCGCTGTTCAACATGCGGATGATTTCTGACGATTCGTTGCTGACAATCGTGCGGCGCTCGCGATCCCATAACACCGGCACCGACACCGTGCCGCTGTAGTTGGGCCGCGCGGCCGTGTAGGCCTGGTGCAGATGTGTAAAAGCGTTGACCTCGTCGGGCCCGCAGCCACCTGGGTAGTCGCCAAATATCCAGCCTTGGCGTCTATCGTTGGGAATGGCGATGGTCATGGAGATCACGTGCTCAAGCCGTTTTAAGCGACGGTAAAGCAGCGTGCGCCACGCCCACGGGCAGTGAAAGGCGACATAAAGATGATAACGGCCCGCCTGCGCCTTGAAGCCAGATGAACCGTCGGCAGTAACGGTATCGCGAAAGACAGCGGCTTCACGCTCAAAGCGCCCCGCTTGAATGGGGATCATGGTGGCGTCGGCGTCCCACACGCCATTGATCAACAAGCCCATGGGTACGTCCTCATGATAGTAAGGACGCCAGCATAAACCCCGCAGGGGCGCGTAGGGGACTCAGGTAACGATCAGATAAATCGCTTCGATGAACTGCGGATCAACTTCATCCATCAGTTCTTCACCCGTGCAATCAACTTGCAGGCCAAATGTGGCGAGCGGTGACATATCGGCTTGCTGCTCGCGTGGAATTCGCTCCGAGTAACTGCCGGTGCCGGAAAAATTGGCTACCTGGTCGGCAACTTTCACAATCGCGGCTTCGGCGCTGGCATGCAGTGCCCGTTGTGGGGTGTGATGCCAGTAAACGGTATCAACCAAGGTCGCCGGTAAATGCCAGCTATCGAGCATCATGCCTGCCAACAGTGCGTGGTCAAAACCAAGATCGCGCATTTCCAGTTGCTGCTGCGCATCTTCGTCACCGGCCGCTTCAATGATGGTGGCTTGTGCAATCTCCGGGAAACGTTTGTTGATCAGCAGCGTGCCGATGTCGTGCAGCATGCCGGCCACAAACAGGCGCTCGGGGTGCAGGATGCGCGCGCGCCGTGCGATCGCTTGCGCCACCAGACCGGTATACACGCCGTGACGCCAGAATGAATTCATATTGGTCACAGAACTCGCTAAGCGCGAAAATGACTGCACGGCGCACACCGCCAGCACTATTTTGTGGATCTCCGCCATGCCGAGCAGCATCACTGCGCGGGTCACCGTATCGACCCGTCCTGGCAGACCATAAAAAGCACTATTGGCAAGTTTGAGAATTCGGGCGGTCAGGTTTGGATCACGGATGATGACCAGTGCTATCTGCTCCAGCGAGGTACTGTCATCGGCGACCAGTTCGTTGACCTTCAGGCACACATCGGGCGGCGAAACCAGGCCCGACATATCTTCGATGAGGCTGCGCGCGATGCGCTCGCCGGGGAAAGTGAGATCCATTTGAACTGCTGGCATGCTCACGTGGGCTGTCCTTGTTGTTATTCGCGATATGAGTGTGTGGCGGCCCGCAGGCGGCAAACTTGAGCCTGCTGGAGGGCAGATTTTGCCGCGGCCCAAGGACCGCGCGACGCAAGTCGACAGGCGCGTCAGGCGGGGGAACGTGGTGAGGGAAAATAGCGGTTAACTGGCCGTGGCAGACCAAGGTGGTCGCGCAGGGTAGGGCCCTGGTAGTCACGACGGAAAATGCCGCGCCGCTGCAGCTCAGGCACCACTTGCTCAACAAAATCGTCGAGGCCAACCGGCAAGTAAGGGAACATCACATTAAAACCATCGCAAGCTTTGGCCTCAAGCCAGGCCTGCATCTGGTCGGCGACCATATTTGGGGTGCCGATCATCTCCAGAATGCCATAGGCACCGCCCACCCACTGCGCCATCTGGCGCACAGTCATGCGGCGCTCACGTGCCATGCTCAGCAGTTTGTCGCGGCTGCTGCGGCTGGCATTGCTCTCGGGTATGTCGGGCAGTTGGCCATCGAGATCAAAGTTACTGGCATCGCAGCCCAATAGAACCGATAACGACGAAATCCCGGAATCCGGATGCACCAGGGCGTCGAGGTGGGCTTTGCGTTCTTCGGCCTGGGCGAGCGAGCTGCCCAGCACCACAAATGCACCAGGCATGATTTTTAAATGCTCGGGGTCACGCCCAAACGCTGCCATGCGCCCTTTCACGTCAGCATAAAACGCCTGGGCCGAGGCCTGGGTTACTTCGGCTGAGAACACCATCTCGGCAGTCTCAGCGGCAAGCTGACGACCGGCCTCAGAGCTGCCGGCCTGCACGATCACTGGCCAACCCTGGATCGGGCGGGCGACATTGAGCGGCCCACGCACGGCAAAATCATCGCCCTTGTGGTTGAGCACGTGCAACCGTGCCGGATCGAAATACACGCCCTGCTCCACATCGCGAATAAAAGCATCATCGGCCCAGCTGTCCCACAAGCCGGTTACCACTGCGTAAAACTCGCGCGCGCGTTTGTAGCGCTCGGCATGATCAAGATGCTGCTCGCGACCAAAGTTGAGTGCTTCGTGGGGGTTGGCCGAGGTCACCACGTTCCAGCCGGCGCGCCCTGCGCTTATGTGGTCAAGCGAGGCGAATCTGCGCGCCACGTGATAAGGCTCGTTATAACTGGTCGAAGCGGTGGCGATAAGACCGATGCGTGAGGTCAGTGCAGCCAGCGCCGGTAACAAGGTCAAGGGATCAAAAGAGGAGACCGTCGCACTGCGTTTCAGCGCCGCCATCGGCATGTTTAGCACCGCCAGGTGATCGGCCATGAAAAACGCGTCGAAACATCCGCGCTCAAGGGTCTGGATGAAACGCACGTAATGCTGAAAATTGAAGTTGGCGTCCGCGTAGCCGCCTGGGTAACGCCAGGCGCTGGTGTGGATACTGACCGGGCGCATGAAAGCGCCGCGGTGCAGTTGGCGTTGGCTGGTCATAACTAAGACCATCGCTGATTGTTAGGGGTGTGTGCCGGGAGATGCAAGCCGACGCCACGATTGTGCAGCATTCGTGTGCACCTGTCTGCGCGCCCACGGGATGATCAAAGGCCTGCGCCGAGGCCTTGAACCGTGTTTGTGATGACAGGCACTTGAGCCACGGGCCGCGCGGCACGATTGCATGCGGCCATGCAGGATCTGCCTGCGACTTGCCAGCACCGTACCCGCAGTGACACATTGTCGCCCGCGTCGCCACCTCGGGCGGCGCACGAGGGGAGACATCGATGGACAATGAAGCGCCAGCCACTGGGTCGGCAGAAGACAACTGTGCCTCGCTGCCGCGGCGACGTCTGTTATGCGCGGCGGTGGCTGCCGGGCTGAGCGCGCCACTGCGCGGTTTTGCCGCCGAGGCCGATGCCAGCAAAGAGGCGGCCACACCCGGCGATGTGCTGGCTTTTGCCTCCTGGGAGGATGACCCGCGCGCGCTGACCCTGGCCGACGTGGAACTCGACGCCGCGCCGCTGTCGGTCTATCCGCAGGACCCGGTGAGCGGTGTCACACGCGAGAACTCGCGACTCAATCAAATCCTCGTCCTGCGTCTCGACCCTGCCACGCTGGATGAAAGCACCCGCGCCCGCGCAGTTGACGGCATCGTCGCCTACTCGGCCATTTGCACCCACGCTGCCTGCGCGGTCAGTGAATGGCAGGCTGACGCGCGTCACCTGGTCTGCCCTTGTCATTCGTCGGCCTACGACCCGGCCAAAGGCGCGGTCCGCGTAAGCGGCCCCACGGTGCGCGCGCTGCCGGCGTTACCACTCAAACGCGTGGGCGAACAAATCGTCATCGCCGGTCCCTTCAGCGGCGCGCTCGGCGCCCCTGCCACTTGAGATGATAAACATGCGCAAAATCTACTTATGTCTGAGCCTGGGCCTGCTGTTGGCACTGACAAACAAGGTCTCGCTGGCCGTTCCGCCGCCGCCCTATTCCACCGTCACCGCACAACGACTTACCCATCCCGAGCCCGGCAACTGGCTCATGTATCGCCGTACCTATGACAGCTGGGGCTACAGCCCGCTGCAGCAGATCAATACCAGCAACGTCGCGCAGTTAAAACCGCTGTGGAGTTTTTCCACTGGCGTGGACGAAGGCCATCAAGCGCCGCCCATCGTTAATGATGGCGTCATGTTCATTACCACCCCGCGTGATCAAGTGCTGGCATTAGATGCGCGCACGGGCGATCTGCTGTGGCGGTATCGTCGTGAACTGCCGGCCGATCTGTTCCAGCTTCACCCGACCAATCGGGGGGTGGCCTTATTTGGCGACCGTGTTTATATCGCGACTGTTGATGCTTTCCTGGTGGCGCTGGACGCGCGTACCGGCGCACTGATCTGGCAGAAACCCGTCGAGAATTATCTGGCCGGTTATTACATGACCATGGCACCGCTGGTGGTGGATGGCAAAATCATGGTCGGTGTGTCGGGCGGCGAATTTGGCATCCGCGGTTTTATTCAAGCCTTCGACGCCACCAGTGGGGAATCGCTGTGGAAAACTTTCACCGTGCCCGGCCCGGGCGAGCCGGGCCACGACAGTTGGCCGGGTGAAACCTGGAAACGCGGCGGAGTGCCGGTGTGGCTGACCGGCAGCTACGACCCTGAAACCAAACTCGCCTACTGGGGCACTGGTAACGCCGGGCCATGGATGGGCGACCAGCGTGCCGGCGACAATCTGTATGCAACCTCGGTCATCGCGCTCGATGTGGGTACGGGTAAGATCCGCGCTCATCACCAATATCACTGGAACGATTCGTGGGATTGGGACGAAGTGGCCGCGCCTTTATTGATCGACTTACCGCGCAACGGCAAAACCATCAAGAGTCTGGTGCACGCCGGCCGCGATGGTTATTTATGGGTGCTGGAGCGATCGGCCAACGACATCCGCTATGTCGCCGGCACACCCTATGTGAAACAAAATGTTTTCACCAAACTTGACGCGGAGTCCGGTCGTCCTGAATACGACCCGACCAAAGTGCCGCACAGTGGCGGCAGGGCAGAGTTCTGCCCGAGTTTGTGGGGTGGCAAAGACTGGCCACCGACGGCCTACAACCCCGACACCGGTTATCTTTATATCCCCGCTAACGAAAATCTATGCAGCGCTTTCACCGGCGATAAAAAACCCAAATACCGTCGTGGCGAACTCTACATGGGCGTACCGTTTCCCAAGATTGAAGTGCTGCCAACACCTGAAGCGCGTGAACACATCGGTGAACTGCAGGCCTGGGACATGAAAACCGGCAAAAGAGTCTGGACAACAAAGTTCAAATCGCACAACTGGGGACCGGTGCTGACCACCGGCGGTGGCCTGGTTTTCGCTGGTGGCACCAATGACCGTTACTTCCGTGCCTTCGATGCCAAGGATGGCAAAATTTTGTGGCAACAACGGACCAATTCCGGGATCGTCGGTGTGCCTACCAGCTACAGTCTTGATGGCAAACAGTACGTAGCGGTGCAATCGGGCTGGGGTGTGGACGCACAACGCAAACAGGACTTTCTCGACCAGGCTTTTGGCACCCGCACGCAGGTGCCACAGGGTGGGGTGTTGTGGGTGTTCGGCCTGCCGGAGGCCAAGCTGGAGGCCAGTCATTGATTCCTCTCAACCGCCATGGACCGGGCATCCTGCTGAGGAAAATCCAGCGCTGGTTCGAACCTGACCTCGACCCGGACCGGGTCACAAGGGTCTTTGACGAATTTGATCGGGCGCGCGGTTATGAAGCGTGGCAGGCCCACTGCCGCACACGACTCACGCGGCCATTACCGCCCAATGTCACACCCGGCTCGCTCATCACCCAGGGCTATGCGTCGCTCGAGGTCATGGCCGCACCTCAAGCAACGCAGTTACTGGCCGCGGTCAGCGCCGCCGAAGACATTGCGCAACTCAAACGCGATTCCGCCAAACTTGAGGGTTATGCGCTCACTGATGCGGCGCTTATCACGCGCCTGCTCGACAGTGCGCTGAGTGCGGAAGTTGATGGCCATTGTCTGGAATTTTTCCGCAGCGAATATTTTGTGTACTGGTACACCTTGTCGCGCACGGCGCCGAGCACCGCACCCGCTTCGGTTTCATTTCGCTGGCATTGTGACCAGGGCCCGCGCTCACATTTGAAACTGCTGGTTTATCTGAACGACTACCGTGAACACGGTGGTGGCACCTCCTATCTGGATCTCGCCGGCAGCGCGGCAGTTGCACGCACCGGCTACATGTTCGCCCGTGGCCAGCGTCGCAGTGACTCGCTGACCAAGCTGGCGACCCTCGCCAAACGTGAGCTTGAGGCTTATCACCACCATCCCCGCGCGGGTGATGCGGTGTTGTTTCAGCCGGCGCGGGTGCTGCACAGCGGAATCACGCCGCAACGGGGACCACGCTACGTGTTGACCTTATGTTTGTTGCCCAGCCCCATTCCATGGCGGGCGGCACTAGCGCGTGGCGCGCAGATCGATTTGCGCAGTGATGCGATTTGGCACAGCCATGCAGGCCAGCTCGAAAAGCGGTTGGCGCGCGCAGCGGGATGAATCACACTGCCGGGCCGCGCTGGCCTACGCCTGCCAACTACCACTGAGCTGCCTGCGACCCGCGTCGCAGTTAAGCAAAAAAAACGAGAGGGAGCACGATCATGAATTTACGCTTTGGCCTGCTGTGGCCGTTCCGCAATCCCAGTTTTAACCGCGTGCCCTGGCAGGATCTGTACCGCAGCCACATGGATTTGATTGTCGATTCCGAAGCGATGGGCTACGACAATGCGTGGCTGACCGAACATCATTTTGTCGACGACGGTTATTCGCCCTCGTTGTTGCCGATCGCCGCTGGTGTTGCAACCCGCACTTCGCGCATCCGAATCGGCACGTTTCTAATTTTGCTGCCGCTGCACAACCCAGTGCGCATTGCCGAAGATACGGCGACGGTCGATCTGTTATCCAATGGTCGTTTTGATCTCGGTGTAGGCTTGGGCTATCGCCGTAAAGAGTTTGCCGACCAAGGGATCTCCCATACCGAACGTGGCGCTCGTCTGAACGAAGGTATCGCCTTGATCCAACGCCTGCTGTCCGATGAAGAAGTGACCTTCGACGGCAAGTTCAGTCAACTCAAAGAAATTCGCATCGTACCGCCAGCCTTGCAGCGCCCTCACCCGCCGATCTGGATCGGTGCGATCGCGCCCAAGGCGATTGAACGTGCGGCCAAAATGGGCTTTCACTTCCAGGTAGTCGGCCCGCCTTCACTGGTTGAACACTATGATGCCTGCCTGAGCGCTGCTGGTCGTAATCCACAGGAATACTCGACCGCCCAACTACGCTGGGTACACGTCGCCAAGAGTCGTGAGCAGGCCTGGGAGTCGTGTGCACAATCCTTGCACTACACCGCGACGTGTTACGCAAAATGGTTCGCCGAAGCCAACGATAAACCCGGCGACGATAAAGTCATCGAGGGTATTGCCTCAGTTGAGGAGATCATCAAGAAGCAGCAGTTTAATGTCTTCGGCGAAGAAGCCCTGGTTGGTACACCTGCCGATGTGCGTGAGCTGATCGCTGACTATGTCAAACGGGGTCGTGTGACTCATCTGGTGTGTGGTATGGCCATGTCCGGCCTCGCGCCGCATCTCATCCGCTCCAGCATGGAGATGTTCGCCAAGGACGTCATTCCGGCTTTCCGCAAATAAGCGCTTTGATCGCCGCCGCTGCGCGCGTTGGGCGCGCAGTGGCGACGCCCGCGTGCACAGCTACCCCAGGATAACGCCGTGAAAATTTACCGCGAATTCGACAGCCAGGAAGCCATCGACAGCGAGTACAACATCGAACTCGCGGTGGGTGACATGGGCCCCTACGTTGAGTGGTTCGTTGGTGGCAGCGCGCGCGCTCGTGCTGAGCTGGCGTGTGTATTGGACGTGCCCTTCGGCCCCACCCGCGACGAAACCCTCGATATCTTTCCGGCCAGCAGACCCCATGCACCCGTGCTGTTGTTCGTGCACGGTGGCTACTGGCGCATGCTGTCGAGTAAAGAGTTCTCGTTGGTGGCGCGTGGTCCGGTGGCCCACGACGTCACCGTGGTGATATCAAATTATTCGCTGTGCCCAAAAGTAAGCATCGCTGAAATCACGCGCCAGAGTCGGGCCACAGTGGCGTGGCTGGCGCATCACATCGCACGATATAACGGCGATCCAGCCCGCATCTTTGTCGCTGGTCATTCGGCGGGGGGGCACCAGGTCGGCATGCTCGCTGCCACCGACTGGCACAACGAGTACGGCCTGCCTGCCGATATCATCAAAGGGGGGATGCCGATCAGCGGTCTGTTTGATCTGCGACCGTTCCGTCATTCCTGGCTGCAAGCCAAATTGCAACTCGATGCCGATTTGATCGAACGACAAAGCCCGCTCTTCAACATTCCTGCACACGGCCCGCCGCTATTGGTCACGCTGGGCGGTGATGAGTCGCAAGAATTTCATCGCCAATCGGCCGACTATGTTGCGGCGTGGCGAGCTGCCGGTCATCACGCGACGGAGTTTGCCCAAGCAGGCAAAAATCACCTGAGCGCGATCGCGGGCTTTGAAGAGCCTGACAGCGCGTTATGCCGAGCGCTGCTGGACTTCATCAGCACGAATTAAATCCACGCGCACTCAGAGTGCGCCGCTCACTTCCAGTTGGTCTATCACCAAGCCGGCGCTGATCGCGGCGGTTGTCACGCGGAACTGCTGGGGCTGCACGGTTTGGCTGAAATCACAGAGCGATAAAAAGTGCGTTGAGTACCACATCGCCTTCATTTCCGCAGCGAGCTCGGCGTGTTTGCCAAAAAAGGTCTCGTTGGGCCCGAATACTCGATGTTTTAGTCCCAGGCGTTTGGCGGCCATGTCGTTGGCAACCAGCGAACGTGCACCACCGAAGCTGACAACTTCAACTTGCGCGCCATTACAGGTGTCGGCATTGAGCGCCAGATAGCGCTTAAGCTTGTCCTGCCAATAGGGCTCGCGGAAGCGCGCAAAGGGGTCGAAAATCAAAAGACGTACGCCACTTTTAGCGTCGAGGTGACGGGCCCATGGACCAGGCAGCAAACAGTTGGCTGGCAGATGACTGAAGTGGCGCACCATACTCGTTATGTCGCTGCCGCCGCTTTCACAGCCAAAGTGGGCGATCATGAAAACTTGTTGTGGATTGGCCCGTGCGTGACTTAGAAAGGCGGTGATATGCGGCGCCAGCGCGCCAAAACTTAAGAACTTGCCGTCGCAATCGCGGTAGGGAACGGCGTAAGCATGACCGCTGGCACCGCTGCAGACGGTGGTGTCAGCGTTGAAGTAGCGCTGCGCGATCGCGGCCGATCCACGCGAAAAATCCCCATCCATATCGGCGCCGAAGACAAAAATTGGCTCGCTTGGCTGCGAGCGTAGCGAAACTTGGACGGCGGATTTGGCCATGACAATACCCGTAAAATGTTGTCGGCACGTAGGAGCGCTGCCGGTGCGGGATACCAGCCGTATCCCACTCGTCTCTGGCGCTTATAGCGAGCGAAACTTGCGGATACTTGAGGGTGTTATGCACAGGGAGTTGAACGTGCCGCACGCCGCGCAGCGGCAGCGCCGAAATAACGCCGAGCGGGGTCTAAAGCACCATCGCAGGGCGTGTTGTGACGGGTGAGCGTGCTACCGATGGCACGCGGATCAGACTTCAGACCGCGTTAGACGGGTTGGCGCTCTCCACCGTGTGTTGCACGCGGTAGCGGCGCCCCCAGGAACCCGACGGACACCTAAGCGCGCACCGGCAGAGCCACCACACCGGAGCCAATAATTGATTCCTCGTCATCCTGATTTGCGGCACGCTGTGCTACCTCCACACAATGCCGCCCCTGCTCATCGACAAATTTGCGCAGCACCTCGCCATTAAACATCAGCACATCACCTTCAGGATTGTGGCGACGGATCTTGCTCGACGATGAGACCAGGAAACCGTCATCACCCATCCAATTGGTCAAATGATGGGTCAGCCACGAGCACCGTTCCGGACCGTAGTCGTAGGCCCCCGGTGCGCCAACCTTGAGCGCAAAATCCTGCTCCCAATGCACCCGCTCCGGACAATCGGGGATATTAAAACGATTGGGAATACCTAAACCGGGATGGGCATGGATCATGCGCCACGCGAGCTTGTTGGCGCGGATGTACAGACCACCCCAGCCTTGTGCAAAAGCGATGAATCCCGTCACCGTCATCGGCCCCTTAGCGAGGGTAGGCAGGCGCTCGCCCACTTCGACATCCTGCCAATAACGCGGTGTCGCGCCGCGCACTTCTTCTTTGGCATAGGTCCGATAGACCTCGGCCAGTTCGTCAGGGCTGTAGCGTTTTTCCGCGCGGGCTTTTACTGCGGTGTACTTGGTGCCTTGTTCACGTGCGGCATCACGTTCGGTACGAAAACACCAGCTATCCACTTCGGCCAGCTTATCGCCGCTCTGATTAAAATATTCCACGTGGTAAATCTGTTGAACGGCCCGTCCGGCGAACTTGGTCTGGTGCTGGACCAGGTCCTTTAACCACGACTGTGTGGATATCTCATCATTACGACGCGCGGCCTTGAACCACACCCAATTTGCACCCGCCCACATCGCATGGATGCCCGGCAACCCGCCGACATAACCCGAAGCGATACGCGAACAAGCGAATAAAAACGACGGGCAGGCAATGAGACCGCCGTAGGAGGTATTACGCGCATATTCGGGCTCGCACCACAGCGGATTATCGTCGCCGATACCGTGGGCGTAATGGCGGATGTTGTCGCGTGTGGCTTCATGGCACCAGGGCTCAGGTTCTTGGGCGATACGCACATTGATACGGCGCTGAAGATCTTCCAGCCCTTGGTCGGTGATGCGCGGGAATTCCTCGCTGCGATTGGTGTTACTCATCTTTTACTCCCCTGGCAACTATTGAGTGATTGCGTGCACGCAAGGCATTGCGATTAACCTTGCCCGCCGGCGTTTTTGGTAATTCGGTGACAAACTCGACCTGACGCGGATACTCATGGCGGCTCAGGCGCTGCTGGGCGAATTCTTGAATCTCGCGGACAAACTCGGCCGAGGGCGCACGCGGTGATACAACATAAGCCTTCACCACTTGTCCGCGGGTTTCATCCGGTACGCCAATCGCTGCGCATTCGGCAATATCGGCGTGCTTGAGCAAGGTGTCTTCAATCTCCACCGCGCTCATGGTCCACCCCGCCGAGATGATGACATCGTCGGCACGACCGTTGTGATAAAAATAACCTTCGGCATCAATGTGGCCGCGATCTTTGGTCGGAAACCAGCCTTCGCCCCGCCGCAACATGATCTCGCCGATAACCTCTGGTGCGCAGGCTTTGCCCTCGTGATCGAGAATGGCCACTTCGACACCTGGCACCGGCTTGCCAAGCGAGCCGGGTTTAACCGGCAGATCGTCGGCGCCGGGATAATTGGCCAGGATCACACCCACTTCGGTGGTGCCGTAGATGCTGCACACTGGCGGACCAAAAACACGCTGCGCCCAGGCCGCCGTATCGCTGTCGATGGGCTCGCCGGTAAAAGTCAGCTTTTCGATGGCAAATTGATAACGCTCCGCGTTACCGGTGTTTTTCATCAGACGATAATGGGTTGCTGCGGCCGACAGATTGGTAATGCGGTAATCCGCCAGGGCCTGCAACAAGCGCTCGGCATCAAACTTGCCCGCATAGGCGGCGATACTGACACCCAGCGCCAGGGGCGCCAGGGTGCCATGCCACAAACCATGCCCCCAGGCCGGTGATGACGGGCACATATAACGATCGCCCGGCCGCACGCCGGTTGCGTACAGCGCTGCGATCGCCACGGTAACAATGGCGCGGTGACGATGTTTAACCGCCTCGGGCAGCTCGCGCGTCGTACCCGAGGTGTACTGAAACAAGGCCAAATCATCGGCACTACTGGCAAGCGGCGCTCGCACCGCGCAGTGGGCAACCTGTGCCAGCCAGTGTTCGTCCGCGATCACCACTGCCGTGCCTGCCGCTGCGGCCAACTCACGCTTCTCGGGCGCGAGCAACAGTAGTGCCGGGCTGCAGTCGGCCATGCGCAAACCCAGGCCATCGGGTCCAAACAGGGTAAACAGCGGCACCGCTACCGCACCAACCTTCATCGCACCAAACAAGGCCGCGTAAAACGCCAGGGAAGGTTCCAGCATCATCGCCACGCGATCGCCGGGTTTGATGCCGCGAGTCAACAGGTCCGTCGCGACCCGCCCGCTCCATATTGAGAGTTCACTGAAGGTGATGAGTTCATCACGACCATCGGCATGGGCGACTCGGATCGCAACATCGTCGCCGTCTGCGCGCCCGACATGGCGGTCGACACATTCGTGGGCGATATTCAAGCGCTCGCGTCCACCGTCGAACAAGGCCCACAGCGCTTCTTTTGAGAAGTAGCGCTGCGCATCGGCATAACGGGTGTAATCGGTCAGACGCATCGCGTCGGGCATCCGTGGTCAGTGCTCATGATGAGGCCTTGTTTTGATGTGGAAATTCACTCGGCACACTACAGCGCGATGCACAAGCTTCCGCTACAGCCGAAGGTGCAATTGCTGGCCGCGCACTGGTTAGTGAAATCGCGAGACTTCCAATGTTCATTGCCGACCCGTCAAAGTATCATTCCAGGAGCCGTGAATCCTAGGTGGTTGGCTTGGGTGATTGCCTTTGACGCGGCCGCAGGCACGCCATAACCACTCCATCCCGACCAGTCATCGTGCGCGTACTTGCCACCCTTTTACTCGCCCAACATCCATGCATCGTCCTTCGCTACGTCGTCTAAGCATGATTGCAATGGGGCGCATGATCGCGCTGACAACGGCAATGCTGCTCGGCCTGCTCGCGCCATCGGCACAAGCGCTGGACCGTTCGCAACTGGCGGTCGTGATTAACGTGGCAGACCCGGTGAGCTACGCCATCGGCGAATACTATGTCGTGCGCCGCCAGTTACCGCTCAGCAACATCATCAAGATCCGATTTGAGCCGGGCTCCACCACTATGTCGGAGCGCGAATTTAAACTACTCAAAGCTGAAGTTGAACGTCAGACCGTCTCACGAGTGCAGGCCTATGTGCTGACCTGGGCGCTGCCCTATCGAGTTGAATGTATGTCGATGACGTCGGCTTTTGCCTTCGGCTTCCAGCGCGCCTACTGCGCCAGTGGCTGCAAGCCGACCAAGGTGAGCCCCTTATTCAACTCCAGCAGCCGTGAACCCTATACCGATTTTGGTTTACGCCCGACCATGAGCCTCGCCGCACACAACTTTGAGGATGCGGTGGCCTTGATCGACCGCGGTGCGCGGGCCGACGGCAGCCTGCCGGACGCACGCGCTTATCTGTTGTCCACCAGCGATCGCGCGCGCAATGTGCGCAGCGTGAACTATCCGGTGGTCGCACAAATTCTCGGGCGACGGGTTGCCAGCCGGGTCCTGCGGCAGGACGTACTCTACGGTGCACGCGACGTACTTTTTTATTTTACCGGGCGCGCCCAGGTTGCGGGCCTTGAAACGCTGGGCTTTAAACCGGGCGCGATCGCCGACCACCTCACATCCTTTGGTGGCATGCTCACCGACAGTCCACAAATGTCAGCGCTGCGCTGGTTGCAGGCTGGCGCCACCGGCAGTTATGGCACCGTCCAGGAGCCGTGCAATTTTCCGCAGAAATTTCCCGACCCGGTGATTGTGGTCGACAACTATCTGCGCGGTGAAACACTCATGGAAGCTTATTGGAAAAGTGTTGCGATGCCCGGCCAGGGGATCTTTATCGGCGAGCCGCTGGCCGCGCCATTTTTGCCCATGCCAGCCAAAGACTAACGGCCCAGCATCGCGCTCACGCGGTGAGATGAGTTCGATCGCGCCCTAAAACTTCACGCGTGCGCGGTATCGCTGCAGCCCTGCGATATTTTCATTTGGGCTTAGACCATGTGACCAGTTCTTCGAGGTCCTGCATGATCGGCAGCTTGTTAGCTTTGGCAAACTCTTCAATATTCATGCTGCCGGTGTCGATCAGCGTCATGGCGTATTTACATACGTCATTTTTAGACCCGCTGCTAAATTGACGACTAACAGCCGCTTCGGCAGTTTTCTGCACCGACGCGTAATACGAGCCCGCAACTGCATCCCGCTCTTGCGGGTCCCCGATTTCGGCCAGCCGCGCTTCCATGTATTTGCTTGCCGCACCGTAGTACTTGGCATTGTCATTTTGCCATTTTGTCTGAAATTCAAGCGGTGTTTCACTGCGCCCGATTTCGGTCAGACAATCGCGGCCCAGACGGCCAACGATAAAATTTTGAGTGGCGACAAATGCCGCCGATGAGTCGCGGTTTTTCGAGGCGACTGCGCCTGTCGTGCTTTGTGCCATGGCGCCACCACTGCCGGTAGCAACCAGTAATGCAATGCTGAGGTATCGTTTCATCGTTCCGTCTCTTGCGCAGTAATTCAGATTTACGAGCTTAGGTTCCAAGTTCAGCGGCGCACAGTGCGGTATACCGCGGTCTCAAAGTCAACAAAGCCCGGATAAGAACCGACATCCTGGAACGGCAGGATCTGCGTGCCCCACATGCCACCAACACCGTGCTGCCTGTCGATCCAGAAAAACGTATTCGCAAGGCCGGCCCAGGCTAATGCACCGGCCGCGCGGCCGGTTGGCGCAACTTCGTCGTTCACCTGAAAAGTATAGGACCAGGACTTACTCAAGCCCGGAAAAAAGTCGCCGCTGTTGGCGAGCGCCGGATTGGACGTAGTCCATGCACCACTCTTTAAGTTGCCCAGGCCGTTGGCTGCCATACGCGCCACCGTTTCTGCTTTTAATACGCGGCCTTCTGCGCCCACACCATCGTTCAGAATCATGCGGATAAATTTCATGTATTCGCCGATAGTTGCATACAAACCGTGGCCGCCCATATCCATATCGGGCGGTTGTGGCAATACAATTTCAGGATGGACGGTCAATTGGCCATCGGCCGAGCGCTGATGAATACTGACCAGACGCGCGCGCATGCCTGGTGTCATGGTGAAGCCGATGTCCTGCATCGCCAAGGGTGTGAATACCCGCTCGCGCAAAACCTCGCCCAGACGTTTGCCACGCAATACCTCGACCACCCGACCGATCCAATCGATGTTATTGCCGTAGGTCCAACGCTCACCCGGATCGTGCAGAAGCACGTCCTGCACCGCGGCAAATTGACAGGCGAGGATTGAGGGGATATTGCGCTCCGTGCGATAACGCAACAGATCAGCGCTGAAAAAGTCGTAACAGAACCCGGCGGTATGCAGCATCAGCTGGCTGAGGGTGATGGCGCTGCGCGGTTTGCGCAGGCGCGCCTCGCCGTTGGCTTCGAAACCATCCAACACCTGGATCGCATCAATCTCGGGCACATAGCGCCGCGCTTCATCTTCCAGCGTCAGCTTGCCCTCCTCGACTAGCTGCATAAGGGCCGTACCGGTGAGCGCCTTGGTGCAGGAAGCGAGCAGCATGACGGAGTCGGTCGTCATGGCGACACTGCCACCGAGCTCGCGTACACCCGCCGCGCCTTCATAAATATTGCCGTTGCGGTCGCAGGCCATCGCCACAACCCCCGGTGCGCCGCCAGCGCGGCTGATGGTGTGCTGAAGGATCGCGTCGGCGCTGAGGCGCAGGGACTGGCTCATGGATATCTCCCGCAGGTTATTGGGAACACAATCATAATGCAGGCGCCGGTTTTATGGTCAGCGCCGTCGCAGTGGCGTGGCACCATATTGCCTGTCCGCCCGTCCAGCTTGCATCATGCGCTCTGGCATCAAGCAGACAGACACCTGCGCCATGACCACAGCACGTTTAGCCCAGCATCTCTCAGACATCGCCGCGCTTGCGCCCGTCATCGCGGCCCATGCCGATGCCGATGCCGCTGAAGCCGAGCGGCGTCTGCCACAGCCCATCGTGCGGGCCTTGATTGAGGCTGGCCTGTTCAAGTTGTACCTGCCACGTTCACTCGGTGGCTCGCAACTCGAACCACTCGCATTTGCACAACGCCTGGAGGCGATCGCGGCGCTCGACGGCTCGACCGGCTGGTGTGCTTTTATCGGCAACGTCAATACTTTGTTCACCTCGCCACTCGCGCCGGCTTCGGTCGAAACCATCTTGGAGAAACTGGGGTCAGATGTTCACCTAGAAAGTGGGGTCAGATGAAGCTTTCTGCGGGCAGAGCGAAATGAAGAAACTGAGAGCCAAAAGTTTCATCTGACCCCAGTTTCTGCTAAATGAAGAAACTGAGAGCCAAAAGTTTCATCTGACCCCAGTTTCTGCCGTCGCGGTGAATCAAATCGAATCGGCCGGCCGCATGCTGCTCGGCTTCGAGCCGCTGCCACCGCCGGTGATCCTGAGCTGACGCTCAGCGCTGCTAGTGTCTATTCGACAAAACGAGGTTGATAGGCCGGCACGGGCTCAACCGCAGCATAAAACGTCGTCAGCTCTGCCACGCTCCATGGCGCGGTTTTGAAGCTTTCTATCACTTCGGTCGGGTGACTCCATAAGGCGGTCTTGCGGCCATTAAACGTAAAACACTGGCCGTTGAATTTTGCGGCGGCGTCACTCGCCAGCCAGATCATGCCTTGTGCCACTTCCGCTGGCGTGCCAAAACCAAGCGCGGCGGGTGTCGGTGCAGCGCGGCCCTTGGCGCTGGCATCCTGTTTGGCGCGCGCAAAGACCACTTGCGTCATATCGGTTTGCGCGATGGGCCAGAAGGCATTGCAGCGAATGCCATAACGCGCGAGTTCCATCACCCAGGTATATAACAGGCCCATCATGCCCGCTTTGGCGGCGGCATAATTGCTCTGACCAAAACCACCGGCCAGACCCGACGAAGAGACCACATTAACGATATGGCCAGCGCCTTGTTCACGCATCACAAGTGCCGCCTGGCGAGAACACATGAAGGTACCGCGCAGATGCACCGCGATAACGTCATCAAAATCATCATCACTCATTTTGAATAAAGTGCGGTCGCGCACTTGGCCGGCGTTATTGATCAACACATCGATGCCGCCATAACTGTCTACGCAGGTCTGGATCAATTTGCTGCATAGGGCCGAGTCGGCTACTGAGCCCAGCACGCTGACAACCTCACCACCGGCAGCACCGATAGCGCTTGCGGTTGCGCCCAGCGCTTCGGCATTCGTGCCATTGATGACCACCCGCGCGCCGGCCTTGGCCATTTCAAGCGCAAAGCCGCGACCTAAGCCGCGCGAAGAACCCGTGATGACAATGCGTTTACCGGCCAGTGTTGACATGGATGAGAGTCTCCCGATGGGTAGGTGTCGGTGTTCGAATTTGCGAAACCGATTATTGCTTACAAAATCCAGCAGCGAGCATAACGACGCAGATCACAGTTCGCCTGTTTGAAGCGCACGTCGAACGCAGCGCTATATGTTGGATAGCTCGGGTGTTTTGCGTAGGCGGCAAAACATCCGCGCCGCCCTGCTCACTGCTCGGCGATCTTTTCCCAGTACAGAATTCGCTGCTCAATCGATTGTGCGTGTTGGCGTTGCGGAGGGCGCAGTACCAGCAGGTCGCCTTCGCGGCTGACGTCTCGCACCTGCTTTGAGCCCATCGCGATGCCGGTTGCGGCGGCATCGACAATGGTCGTCAGTTGTCTGCCATCGAAAAAATAATTGCCACAATACGAGTTGTATTCCCGCGCGGCGCCATCGGGCAGCACAGGACGTCCATCGCACAACACCGCCATCATGCGCCCATCGGCGTTGAAGCTCAGTCGACCCATCGCCTTCGCGCCGCCGTAGGGCGCTGCCAACGGCAGACCCTCACCATCACGTGCTTCGACACGCACAAGTCGCCAAGTGCCGACAATAGACAGATCCATAGGTGCCACCTTGCTGCAGAGTTCACCCAATGATGCGCGAAGTCCCTGGTCCGTGCGAACAGCCATTGGCACTTCGCCCAGCGTAAGCAGACCTGACCGCACACTACGCTTGAAGCCCATCTTGGGCGGGGTCGCGTCCCTGCAAATAAAGCGGCTATAGTCCAACAGCGCGACGACGCACCACATAGACGAGGAAAACACTATGCTCATGAGTCACGACAGCAGCGCGATACCGGCGGCCATCCTGCGGCAAGAGAGCGATCTCCCGATGGTCGAGATTGGCCCCGGCGTGGCGCTCCAGCTGCTGCAGGTCGATTTTGACCACAACGTGCGGGTCACACGGGCGAGGCTGGCGCCGGGGCTCAAGCTGCGTACTCACATCCATACCGGCCATGTTTTTGCCTGGACGGTGGCGGGCACCTGGCACTACCTGGAGTATCCACAAAGCAGCCACGCCAATTCTTATCTATACGAGCCGGCGGGCTCAAAACATACCCTGCATGTGCCCGAGGACAGCCCCGAGCCAGCCGACGTTATATTCATCGTGCACGGCTCCAATATCGAACTCGGTGCCACGGGCGAGATCGAAGGCGCAACCAGCGCCATGGACATCGCGCGCGCTTATCTGCGGGCTTGCCGCGAGCAAGGCCTGCCGCGTCCGGATGTGATGGGCTTGCCACCGGACTGGGAATGAGAAATTGGTGAGAAATTGGGGTCAGATGAAGCTTTCTGCGGGCAGCGAAAAGTTTCATCTGACCCCAGTTTCTTGACCCCAGTTTCTTGAAACGCTCCGCGTTTCAGCGCCGCGCTTCAACCACAAAATCCTCGATATTCGCGTGCTTCGACATCTCAAAAAAGCGCGCATTGCGATACGGTGAATTGACCACGATACGACCGCGCGAATTGCGGTAGTAGGTGCTCATGCCTGGATGGGTCCACACCATATTGGCGTGGGCGCGATCGATGTCAGCGTTGTACGCGTCGTGCACGTCCTGACGGATTTCAATAGCGCCGAGATTACGCTCAAGCATCTGTTTGACCGCGTCCATGATGAAACGCATCTGCATTTCAATCATGAAAATCAAACTGCCACCGTGGCCCGCTTGCAGATTGGGGCCGTACAGACAGAAAAAATTCGGGAAGTCCGGCATCGCAGTACCGAGGTAGGCTTTGGCGTCGTCGTCACCCCAGGTCTCACGCAGACTGCGGCCGCTGCGGCCACGCGCCTCAAAGGCCGTGATAAAGCGCAAAACATCGAAACCGGTGGCGATGATCAAAACATCGGCCGGGTGCTGCTGACCATCGGCGCTCACCACGCCCGTGGCTGTGATCTCGGTGATGGGATTGTCGATCAAAGTGACTTTAGGATTGCGCAGCATGCGATACCAACCGTTGTCCATCAGCATGCGTTTGCCGAAGGGCGGGTATTGGGGCAGGACCTTAGCGAGCAGGTCTTGCCGGTCGCCAAGTTCCGAGACGACATACTGGGTAAAAAAGCCGCGATGGGAATCGTTGGCTTTGTTCAGCGAGCGCTCGGGGTGCGCCCAATTCGGGTCTTTCTGGAGCGCGTTGAAAACCTGATCACCATAGGTCCAGCCCAGACGCAGTCGATACCAGGCACGATAGAGCGGCACTTCTTTCAGCAGAAAACGCAGGGGCTCGGGGATTGCTTTACGGAACTGGGTATTGGGCGCGACCCAGTGGGGCGAACGTTGAAAGATGGTGAGCGATTCAACCTGGTGTTGAATTTCGGGCGCGGTCTGCATGCAGCTCGCGCCATTGCCAATGATGGCAACACGTTTGCCGCGTAAATCGATGTCCTTGGGCCATTCGGCCGTGTGGAAACGCGGCCCGCTGAAACTTGCCAGGCCCTTGATGTCCGGCATCTTGATCGGGTTGAAGATGCCGACCGCGCTGATCAACAGATCAGCGTTACGCCGGCTGGCCGCGCCATCGGCTTCACGCACCGTAAGCCGCCAGCGTTGTGCCTGCACGTCGTAATCGGCGGCGTCGACGGTGGTGTTAAAACGGATATGGCGATGCAGGTCGAATTTTGTCGCGACATGCGTCAGATAGGTTTCGAGTTCGTCACGCAGGGCGAAATACATCGTCCAGTCGTAGGGTGCGAAGGTATAAGAATACAGATGATTGGGTGTATCAACGCCGGCACCGGGATAACGGTTGTCACGCCAGATGCCACCGAGTGCGGCGCTCTTTTCAAGAATAACGAAGGGAATGCCGGCGCGTTGAAAATGGATAGCCGCACATATTCCTGACACACCAGCACCGATGATCACCGCCTGAAAGCCGTCGGGCACTTGCATGGCCTGCTGCTGCTCGTGGGCAGCCAGCGGTAGTTCCGCAGCAATGATGCCGTCGTAGTCCGCCGGAATGTCTTCACCCATCGCCACGCTCAGCATTTTTTGCCGCAAGGCCGTGTCGGGCTCGGCGATCGCTGGCGGCCGACCCGCACGCCACGCCAGGATCGCGTCCAGTGCGGCGCGCCGCACGATGGTCTGCTCCGCGGGGGCCAGGCCGCCGTCGTCATGATCGGTTGCGCCGCGCGCCCGGGTCGGACGATAGGGCTCCTCCAACCAATGCAGATCGCCGCTCAGCTGCACCAGCATCATGAGCAGGCTCGGAATATTGGCAAGGGCGATAGCGTCGCTGAATGCCTGCGCTTCGTGTCGGGCCTGGTCGTTGGTCATGTTGGGGGCCTCGTGAACTGAGCGCGTGATGATAAACGCCAGACGCTCGCGCCCGCCATTCGACAAAAACGCTACTACACCGGAACGATACTTAAATGAGGACCGGTCAGAGTTAAACCCGCACAACGTGTGCAAGGCGAGAGGGTCGACGCTGCGGGTACACTAACAAGCATCGCGCAATAGCATCAGGGGGAGATCCACCATGACATTATCCGGACAATTCACACCGCCGCCGCGGCAATCGGTGGTTTACGGCAAACCTATCGCGCAGTCGCTGCCAGCGGAGTTGGACAAGCTCGGTGCGAGCCGTGTGGTACTGGTGACCACCAACAGCCTGTCTGCGCCCGGCGCATTGGCAGCAGTGGTTCAGGCCGCGCTCGGCGCTCGATGTCTGGAAGTTGTCACCGGCATCGGCGCACATTCTCCGCGCGGTGATGTGATGCGCATCCTGGCGGCCTTGCGCAAACACAATGCCGACGCGGTCGTCGGTTTTGGCGGCGGCTCGGTATGTGATGCAAGCAAGGTCGCGACCCAGTGCCTGACCAACAACGTGCAAAGCGCCGCTGATCTCGACGCCCTGCGGGTGCCATCAACCGCACCCGGCCCACTGCTGCCCTACATCATGATCCCAACCACGCTGTCGGCCGGGGAGTTCACCCACTTTGCCGGTGTCACCGACGAACGCGGGCCGCGCAAAGAACTTTATGTGCACCCCGATCTCGCACCCGATGTCGTGATACTCGATCCGGCGCTGACCTTGGCCACACCACCACGTTTATGGTTTTCGACTGGCATACGCGCGGTTGATCACGCAGTGGAATCATGGTGCTCGATCAACGTCACACCACCGGTTGAAGCGACTTCACTCCATGCGCTGCGACTACTGCCCGCCGGCCTGCGCGGTTGTTTGAAAGACCCTCAGGATCTCGACATGCGTCTGCAATGTCAGCTCGGTTCGTGGTTATCGATCCAGGGCGTATCAACCATGGTTGATCTCGGCGCCAGTCATGGCATTGGCCACGTCCTGGGTGGTACCGCCGGTATGCCCCATGGCGAAACGTCCTGTGTAATGTTGCCCCACGTCCTGCGTTACAACCTGGATGTCACCCGCGAGCGTCAGCAGTTGTTGGCCCAGGCCATGGGTGCGCCCGCGACGGCCGCGGCTGACATCGTCGCGCAACTGGTTGCTGACCTCGGATTGCCGGGCCGCTTACGCGATGCCAACGTGCCGCGCGAACTCCTGCCGCGTATTGCGGAGGAAGCCATGCATGACCTGTGGGTTAAAACCAATCCGCGCCCCATCAGTGGGCCACCGGTGGTATTGGAGCTGCTCGAAGCGGCGTGGTGAGGGCCGTTTATCGACACGGATAAGCGCGACTGAGAATGTCTTTGAGCGCCGCCCGCGCCGGTTCATGGGCGGCGTCGGGTCGCGCCCGTAAAGCCGCTGCGGCGCGAGATGCGATAGTGCTCACCGGCTCGCCAGGTGGCGCGCACCACTCGGCCTCGAAGGCGGCGCCGGGGCCGCACACCGGACACGGTGCCACATACCAATTGCAGGCTTCGGCATCGAGTCCAGCGTAGTTTTCTGCCAGGGCCCGGCTGCAGGTCTCGGCCAATTCCAGTGCGGTGATCTCGGCCTGCGCGCTGAGCGCCAATAGCGGCAAGAGCAGCGCAGTGAGTTTTGCGTGCTGCAGCGTCATGTCAGCACTTGCCACTGCAACAATGCAAACGGCGGATCGGCGTGGGGATGTTGCTCGAACACCGCCTCGAGTTCTGTACCGATCACCAAGGGCTGTTGCGGATCGCCGAGCAAGTTGCCCACGAGGCGGATATTGTCGGCGTGGGGGATCTCAACCAGTGCGATGACATAAGCGCCCTGCGTGGCAAGGGCTGGGTGCACCGGGTGCCAGACTCGTTGATGGCTGTACAGGCGCCCTTCTGGCGGCACTTCAACATAGTCGTAGTCAAAGCTCAGACAGCGATGGCAGATCCACTCCGGGCCCCACTGAAAACGATGGCAGGCGCGACAGCGCTGCAATAACAATCGGCCCGCACACAATCCTTCCCAGAACGGACGGTCGAGATCAGTGGCCACGGGCATGGGCAAACCGGGCTTGAGATAAGGCGTGCTCACAGAGTCGCCTCGCTGCCGAAGATACAACTACTGACCGGGGTGACCATCGGCCCGGATGTCACCATCGACACCTCAACACGCGCGACCTGCGCCGTGGAGGTGCCGCGGATCTGCCGCACGGCTTCGATGTTCAGACCCAGGCCATGCATATAACACTCGGCGAGATTACCTCCGCTGGTATTGAGCGGCAGGTCGCCATCGGGTGCCAGCAGATTATCCAGCTTAAAAAAATCGTTGCACTCCTGCGCCTTGCAGAAGCCGTGCTCAACGATGCTCATCAGCACACCACCGGTGAAATTTTCATAGCTCTGCAGGACATCGATGTCACTGGGCCCGAGGCCGGCCATGCGATACAAGCGTGGCGCCACAGTTTTGAACGTTGCACTGCCGTAGTCGGGCGCGTTGTGCACGGTTGCACCGGCGCGATGATCGCTGCCAGCCACCGCCGCGAGTACATAACAGGCCTCATGTTTGAAGTCTTTGGCACGTTCGGCACTAACCAGGATCATGGCCGCCGCACCATCGTTTTCAAGACAGCAGTCATAGAGATGAAAAGGCTCGGTGATCCAGCGCGAAGCATCGTAGCTGGCCTCGTCCAGTGGCCGCCCGAACATCACGGCACGCGGATTGTTTTGCGCGTGGTGGTAACTGGCCAGTGCGATCGCACGTAGTGCATCCTGGCTTACGCCATAATCATGCATGAAGCGCTTGACCTTCATGGCAAACATCTGCGCCGGCGACATCAGACCATAAGGCACGGTGTGGGCCGCATGACCACTCACACCCAGGGCCTGCGGGCCCTGACCAAAACGGCCGAATTGGCCCTGGGCCAGGGCACGAAATACCACCACACACTCCGCCGTGCCGCTGTTGATGGCCGCTGCCGCGTTGCCAATCGCGGCCGAGCCACCACCACCGCCGCCGCCCCACTGCATAGTGGAATAACGCAGTTCGCGGCAACCAAGCGCAGCACTTAACTGCGACGGATCGTTGCGCTCATTACTGAACGATGCAAAGCCGTCGATCTCCCGCGGGTGAATACCGGCGTCTTCACAAGCCGTGACGATGGCCTCCAGTGCCAACTTGAATTCAGCGGTGGGCGCTTGCCCGCGTTTGTAGTAGGTGGTCTCGCCGATGCCAACAACCGCGGCGCGACCGCGCAAGGTACGCGCTATCAATGTTCAGGCCAGCGCTGCCACGTCGGCAAAATCGCGATAGCGTTGCGGAATATCGAATTTAAAAATCCGCGCTGCATTCAAACCAAGAACTTTGGCCCGCTCACCATCATCGAGCCCGCCCATGGTGCGTTCAACCGCCGCCGCAGAATGGGGCCAGGTGCCTTCATGATGGGGAAAGTCGTTAGCCCACAGAAAGTTATTGCACAGCCCATGGGAGCGCATCAGATCAAGACCCGGTGCATCTTCACCAAAACTCGCAAAACCGTTGCTGCGGAAATAATCGCTGGGCAATGTTTTAAGTTTGGGTCTTACCCACATATGGTGCTTGTGATAGGCCTCGTCCATGGCCGTCAGCATCCATGGCACCCAGCCGATGCCGGCTTCGATACTGCCAAAAACAAGTTTAGGAAAACGCTCGATGACACCCGCGGAACACAGATTCACCAGCGGCTCCATGGTCGGCGCCAGGGAATGCACCGCGTAATTGATAATCGCACCACCATTGCCGCGCGCAGTACGCGGGTCGCGCCCGGTCGACACGTGAAAGGTGATGGGCAGATCACAATCACACACAGCAGCCCATAGCGGATCAAATACCGGCAAGTTGTAGTTGACGTGCTCGTGATCGGGCGCACCCCACACCGGTTTACATGGCAGCGATAAACCCCGAAAGCCGCGCTTGGCGGCGCGTTGCACTTCACGGATGGCCCCTGCGATGTCAGCGCTCGCGATGCAGGCCATAGGCGCCAGGCGATCATTGTGAGAGGCAAACGTTTCCCACGCCCAGTCGTTGTAAGCGCGACACATTGCTTGACTGAATTCGACGTCCGGCGTGGCCCAGATAGTCAAACCCTTGTTGGGAAACATGATCTCGCAGTCAATGCCATCGCGTGCCTGCGCCGCCAGACGCTGCTCGGGTGTTTTACCCGACAAGCTGCGTTCGAGATCCTCGCCTTCGAGGGTGAAACTGCCGATGCGGATGGGGCGAAAACCTTCGCTCTTCTGCAGTTTGCTGCCGTCGCCACCCAACACAATACCGGGCAGGCGGTCCTGGAATTTTTTATCCATGCGCGCACTGAGAAAATCATTGGGTTCCTGCACGTGGCAGTCGGCCGACACCATGAAATATTTGTTGGCGCTCGCGGGCTGCGGCGAACGTGGCCAGGCAGCGCTGCCCGGTGTGTCCTGACGCCAGAGGTTATTGAGATCAATTGCTGCCACAGGGTGCCCCTTGCAATGAAACTGAGTTATCGATGTGCCATGTTACGACGAGTAGTGGCCGGCGTGTAACGTATCGCTGGCCAATAGTGCGCACTACACACCGCCACGTAGAGCGGTCAGACTGGTGACTGACTACGTGCGTGCACAAACCGACCATGCCAGAAATCTTCGAACACATCGTAAGCCTGCTCACTGCGGCCAACATCGCCCATCGTGTGCACGAGCATGGCGAGATACGCACTATCGATGAAGCCGCGCAGCGCGCGCCGCATTTGTTGGAAAATCTGATCAAGACCATTGCCTTCGAGATCGAAGCGGGTGGCCGCACGGTGCTCGCGGCGGTTCAACACGCAGCTCAAGTTGATTACAAACAATTGAGCGCTGTGCTCGGTTGTAATCGTCGCGCGTTGCGGCTGATCCCCGCAGCGCGGGTCGAAAGCGAGCTGGGTTTTGCAGTGGGTGGACTCGGCCCCTTTGCTGTGCAGCCCCATATCGAAGTGGTGGTGGACTGCGCAGTGCTGGCACAGACCTGGTTGCGTTGTGGCGCCGGCTTGCGCACCCGCACGTTGGAACTGAGTGCTGCTGATCTCGTGCACGTCAGCCGCGCGCAAGTTGCTGCGATCGCCAAACCAGCGCTTTAAACGCCGCAGTTTGTTTGCTCAGGGTGGTTGAGTGCCCGCGTCTGTACTCGCCGTTGGTGCTGGAGGGTTAGCGCTGGCGACTGCACGTGGCCGCAAATTTAAAGCCCCAAATTCAAGACTCGGCGCGCGTGGCTTAGGGCCGTCCGGGGCACTTGTTACGCTGCCCACCGGCGTGTCATTGCCATGACCTGCGGATGGCGGCGTACTCAGCGGAGCCGGACTTGGCGTGCCGCGGGGCGGCATGGGTACCAGCCACGCGACCAGCAGAAATACACCACCGGCTGCGATCAACGCGAGAATATTGCCAAGCTCACCCAGCGAACCAAAATCCAACAAGACCAACTTGCCGGCTGCTACCGCCATCAAGATCGAGCCCGCCGTCCAGGTGCTGCGCAGACCCGTGCGGCCACTCCACAGTGCAAGCGCTGCGCCGAGCATGGCCCACACCAGGGACAACACGGCTGGCAATCTCATGGCCGTAACATCGAGCACACTCAGCACTTCGTGATCGGCCAAGGCGGGTGTCAGCAGGCGCAGCAGCCCGGCCTGCAACACTAACGCTGCGCCAATCAGGGTCACGATACCGCGCCATCGCGCTTGCTCGGACACCCGCAGCAACCAATACAGCGTGGCGAGCAAGGCCAGGGTCGACAGTTCGTAGAGTGCCGGCCACAGGCCACGGGCGATATGACACAGCGTGATGGCACCGAGCAGAAAGCCGTTGAACCAGAACAGCGCCGGCAACGCGTTTTGTTTCCAGCGCTCGTCCAACCATTCGATGCGCGTCGCAAACAGGCACATAGCGAGGGTCGCGAAACTCACGACACTCATTAGCCTGAACCCCGCACCCTGCTCTAACCACGGGAAAAGCTCGGGTGTCCACGTCGCTGCCAGCAGCGGCAGCGCAATCAACAACAACATCGCGGTATTGTCGTGGGTGCGCGAGGTGCCGGCAAAACGTCGCGCGGCATAAGCCAGCGCCAGCGCATCTGCGGCAAAAAGCACCATCACCAAAACCGTCGCGTAGTTTGTGTCAGCCTCTGCTGCCCACAGCGCCGACAGCCACAACACCGGCGTGGCCACCCACACCACGCGCGCGGCGCTGGACCAACGCTCAGCACGATAAGCCGCCACCACAACGGCCGCCACCGCCAGGGCGTGCAGCAGTTCAGCAGTAATGCGCAACTGCCAGCGCAACAGTTCGATAACGATACTTTCGAATAACAACACCGCCGCGATTGAGTACAGCAGCCGCGCATAACCCGGCGCCTGCCGATCACGCAACCACGCACACCACGCCACGATAGCGACCGCCACGGCGCGCTGGCCAAACCACGCATTAAAGAACATTGTGCCGCTGCCATGCTCGAACATCGACTGCACGACGTACAACGCTGCCAGCAGGGTGACCAAAAAACTCGCTAACCCTGCAACGGTTTCGGGCAGCTGCAAGCGCACCGCGATAGTCAGCAGTACCGCCATCGCGAACAACACAATGAGCGTGCCGGGAATGTCATTAAAACCCGCCAGCAGTGCCGCGGTAACAAGCAAGAGCGCAACAATGCCGTAACGCAGTGCTTCACGTCGATTGACAAAAACCGCTGCACCCGCCACCGCCCACAACGCGGCCAAGCCGGCAGTGCCCCATGCCGCTTGCGGCGCGATGTGGGGCGCGATGCAATAGGTGAGGATCACCGCCACCATCGGCAAGGCTACAAAATAGCCTTGGTCCAGGCGGTCCGGCCAATCGCTTGTTGATGGCACTGCGGCAAAGATAGTGGCGCGGCGCTCAACGATCGGCATAGCGATATGCAATGCCACCAGCAGATACAGCAGTGGCTGCATGACCGCGTAGTGCTCGGGCTGGTAGTAGTGCGCTGTCCAGCCAAAAAAGATCGAGCCGGCCAGCGTAAATAAAAAGCTCAAGTGGATAAGTGCACGCCACCCGCGTGCCATCACCAGCACCATCACCAAGCTACTGCAGGCGAAGTAATAGCCGAATACGACCAACGGCCCCGGCTCGCCGAGACCAAAAGCCGGGGCGGCATAAGCACCCAACATCGCGAGCACCGCCATCGATGCGGCCTGCGCACACACCGCAAATACCGCTACTGCGGCGCAGACCAAGACCAGCAGCGTCAGCCCAGCGATATTATTGAGATACCCGAACAAGGCAAACGCACTGTAAGCGGTGAGGTAAGCCACGCCGCCTGCCGCCCCTGCCAGCGCCAGAAACAGACTCCGTCGCGCGGGCAAAGCATGCAATCGGTAAGACAGATAACCCAGCACTGCCGCCTGCACCACGCCAGCGGAAAGTTTCATGTCTGGCGGCAGGCGGGCATGCAGCAGCGTATAACGCAGCAACGCGCCGAGGCCGATCACCAGCAGCGCACCGCCGACCTTGGCCGGCCAGTTGTCCGCTATCAGCCAAGTCCATAAACCACGCTGGGAATCGCGCAAGCGTGCGCCGCCGTCTTCACTCTCATAGGCCAGCAGGCTGATGAACAGCATCGCGATGCCACATAAAAATGCCAATCCGGTCATTTCAGATTGCTCCTGGCGGGGAAGGTGTCGAACGCCACATGCCGCTTACACATTGGCATTGATATAACTGACCACAGTTTGCAGTGTGCCTTTCAAGATTTTTTTATCGATATGAAAAAACACTTCACGGCCTTGCTTTTCACTGGACAGAATGCCCGCCTGCGCGAGCAGACGCACATGGTGGGTGACCGCAGTGCGCGATAACGGCGCGATGGCGGTTATCTGAGTGATGGTGAGGCACTCGTTTTTGTCAAAGGTCAACAGAATGCGCTGCCGATGCGCATCGCCCAGCGCCATGAATACCGCAGCAGTTTTTTGCCAGGCGGTGGGCAAGGCGCGCATATATTTTTTATTCATGACTACATTACTAGTTATTTAGTTTTTTTAAGTCAAGATTAATTTACTGAATTCATGAACCACCTGTGTCATCCATGCTCCTCCCGCAGGTCCGAATTCATTCGGACAGTACACAGAGGTTCCCGCGACCCGCTCCAGCACGATGGTCCGCATGAATTCGGACCATCGCGTTGCCTGCGTGGGCAGGCTCGACTATAAGAAGGCCTGGCAGCCTGCAGATCAGGACGTAACCATGTCACAGTCCGAACAATCCCCCGCACTCGCCGGCGTTATGAAAGCTGACGAACGGCGTCTGGCCGAGGCTATCGGCGCGCAGATGCGCGAATTTCGCAAACAGCTTGATGTCACCATGGCTGAGGTTGCGCACCTCGCCGGCTTGTCGGTCGGTATGCTGTCTAAAATCGAACGCGGCGTGAGTTCGCCGTCATTGAGCACCCTCACGGCAGTTGCGGCGGCCTTGAACGTGCCGGTCACCGCTTTCTTTCGCAGATATGAAGAACAACGGGACTGCGCCTATGTGCGGGCCGGCGAGGGCTTGGTCATTGAACGGGCAGGCACCCGCGCCGGGCACGAATACCGCCTGCTCGGCCATAACATCCGCAGTCATTTGACGGTTGAACCCTATCTCATCACCTTGACCGACAAATCTGAGGTCTTTCCGCTCTTTCAGCACACCGGCGTGGAGTTCCTCTACATCCTCGCTGGCGAAGTGCTCTATCGGCATGGCCGCGGGACTTATCACTTAAAAGCCGGCGACTCATTGTTTTTTGACGCCGAGGCTGCCCATGGCCCGGAAGAATTAATCAGCCTGCCGGTGAAAATGATCGCGGTTTTGAGTCGGGCGAAGGACGCCGATTAAGCCTTGCTGGAATTTTCATATTGGGATAATTTTGTTCCCCGAATGAAATTCTTGATTCCGAGTGAGGTTTGCGATTGGGCTCGCCAGTGCCGCAGGTCGCGGAAATCTCCCTCTCGAATTCAGGCGTTTAGGCTCAAATCAAAAGATCGGACCAGCCGATCGGGAAACACCTATGTGTGGCATCGTCGGTCTGTTTGCCAAGACCCCAGAATTCGCAGCGCAGCTCGGTTTCTACCTGACCCCAATGCTGCTGGAAATGACCGATCGCGGCCCCGACAGCGCGGGCGTGGCGGTTTACCGCAACCCGGTGCCCGAGGGACAGGTCAAGCTCACCCTGCTCGCTACAGTGCCGTGGTTTTCCTGGCCGGACTTCGAGCATTCCGTGCGCAATGTCTTTCAGGGTGTCACCGGCCTGGGGATGATGGGCAATCACGCCATCCTCAGCGCCTATGCTGCCAGTGCTGACTTGACGAGCTGGATCCGGGGCAACTTCCCGGCCCTGCGCGTTAACAGTTCCGGCAGCACCATTGAAATCTACAAGCAGAAGGGCCTGCCGGCCGAGGTCGCGCACAATTTTGGCGTCTCACAGTTCAGCGGTACCCATGCGCTCGGCCATACCCGCATGGCCACCGAGAGCGCCGTTACGACCGAACACTCGCACCCTTTTTCAACCGGCGAAGATCTCTGCCTGGTGCATAACGGCTCGTTATCCAACCACAACCGCCTGCGCACCCAGCTCAGCAAGCGTGGCATCCACTTCACCACCGACAACGACAGTGAAGTGGCCGCTGGTTTTCTCACCTGGCGTTTGATGGAAGGCGATAGCCTGGAAGCTGCACTCGATCGCGCCATCGTTGAACTGGACGGCTTTTACACCTTTGCCATTGGCACCCGCGACGGTTTTGCGGTGTTACGTGACCCCATCGCGTGCAAGCCGGCGGTGATCGCCGAGACCGATCAATGGGTGGCAATGGCGTCGGAGTACCGCGCCCTGGCGGTATTGCCAGGCGCAGGACTTGCCGAGTGCTGGGAGCCCGCGCCGGGCCGCATCTACAGTTGGAGCCACTGACATGGTCCACCAATTTGATCTCTCCCACGGCACTACACGCGAGCTCAACCACGCCCTGCATGAGTTCAATGGCAGCGAAGAAAGCGCGACGTGGTTAGTCAAAAACGCCAACGGCCTGCACAACCTTGCGGTGGGCGTCGATGCGCCCCTGCTGGTCGATATAGACGGCCACGTCGGCTACTACTGCGCCGGTATGAACAAATATGCCCGCATTACCGTACGCGGCAATGCGGGCCCTGGGGTGGGCGAAAACATGATGTCCGGCATCGTGCGCGTGATTGGCAGCGCCTCACAATATGCCGGCGCCACTGCCCATGGTGGTTTGCTGATCATTGAAGGCAATGCCAGCTCCCGTTGTGGTATCTCCATGAAGGGCGTGGACATCGTCGTGCATGGCGCGGTGGGTCATATGAGCGCCTTTATGGCGCAATCGGGCCGCCTGGTGATCTGCGGCGACGCCGGTGATGCGCTGGGTGATTCGCTCTACGAAGCGCGCCTTTACGTGCGCGGCAACGTCGCCGGGCTCGGTGCCGACTGCGTGGAGAAGACCATGAAGGACAAACATAAAATCGAGCTCGACAAACTGCTGGTCGAAGCCGGCGTGAGCGGCGCCGATGCGTCAGAATTCCGTCGTTTTGGCTCAGCGCGAAAACTTTATCACTTCAATGTGGACAATACCGATGCCTACTAAGCGACGTCGCAATCGCGAGATGCTCGCGCAAGCAGAATTACAATCGCGCTTACGCGAATCGGCAAGCTTTCCGCGCACCGTGATCGCCGAGATCCAGCGCGCCGCGCGCACGGGCATCTATGACATTCGTGGCTTCGGTGCCAAGCGCAGTATTCCGAATTTTGATGATTTGCTGTTTCTCGGCGCAAGCATGTCGCGCTATCCGCTCGAAGGTTATCGCGAACGCTGCGATACCAGCGTTACGCTCGGCACCCGCTTTGCCAAAAAGCCTATCGAGCTCAAGATCCCTATCACTATAGCCGGCATGAGTTTTGGTGCACTGTCCGGGCCCGCCAAAGAAGCGCTCGGCCGTGGCGCCAGCATCGCCGGCACCAGCACCACCACCGGCGATGGTGGCATGACGCACGAAGAGCGTGAACATTCGAAGCTGCTCGTTTACCAGGTGCTGCCCTCACGTTATGGCCTCAATCCTGACGATCTGCGCCGCGCTGATGCCATCGAAGTGGTGGTCGGCCAGGGCGCCAAGCCGGGTGGTGGTGGCATGCTGCTGGGCCAGAAGATCTCCGCGCGTGTCGCCGCAATGCGTGATCTGCCGGCCGGCATTGATCAACGCAGTGCCTGTCGTCATCCCGATTGGACGGGCCCCGATGATCTGAAGATAAAAATTCAGGAACTGCGCGAGATCACCGAATGGGAAAAGCCGATCTACATCAAGATCGGCGCGGCCCGCACCTATTACGACACCGCGCTGGCAGTCAAAGCCGGCGCCGATGTCATCGTACTGGACGGCATGCAGGGCGGCACGGCCGCGACCCAGGATGTATTCATTGAACATGTTGGCATTCCAACCCTGCCGGCCCTGCGCCAGGCCGTTGAAGCGCTGCAGGAACTCGACATGCACCGCAAAGTGCAGTTGGTCGTGTCCGGTGGTATACGTTCCGGTGCCGATGTCGCCAAGGCACTTGCAATGGGCGCCGATGCGGTCTCTATCGGTGTTGCGGCCCTCATCGCCCTGGGTGATAACAGCCCGGACCTTGAGGATGAATACCGTCGTCTGGGCAGCGCCGCAGGTTTTTACGACGACTGGCACGAAGGCCGTGACCCCAGCGGCATCTCAACTCAGGATGCAACACTCGCAGCGCGTTTTGATCCGATACTGGGGGGCCGACGACTCGCTAATTATTTGCGCGTACTGACCCTTGAAACTCAAACTCTGGCCCGTGCCAACGGCAAGAGTCATGTGCACAACCTCGAGCCTGAAGATCTCGTAGCGCTTACTATCGAAGCGGCTGCTATGGCCAAAGTACCCTTGGCCGGCACCGATTGGATACCGGGCCACAGCAAGTTTTGAATGCTTTGCAGTGCTGTGAGTGCATGCGCGTATAAGCGCGAGTGTAAGCGGCGCAACAATCACCCCTGACGGAGTTGAGCATGGTTACCGATCTGGCCCAAGTCGCAAAAGCCAAAGGCATCAAATATTTTTTAATCAGCTTCGTCGACCTGTTTGGCGCGCTGCGGGCCAAGCTGGTACCGGCCAGTGCCATTAAACAGATGCAACGTGACGGTGCCGGTTTTGCCGGTTTTGCCGTGTGGCTGGACATGACACCCGCCCATCCGGATATGTTTGGCCGTCCCGATCCCGCCAGTCTGGTGCAACTGCCGTGGAATCGCGAAGTGGGCTGGCTGGCCGCCGATTTATGGATGAGCGGCGCTGAGGTCGAAGCGTCACCACGGGTGGTGTTGAAGCGTCAGATCGAACGCGCTGCAAAGCTTGGTTACCGCATGAAAACCGGCGTTGAGTGCGAGTATTTTCTGACCAGCGCCGATGGTCGCAGTGTGTCCGACCCGGCCGACGATCAAAACAAGCCTTGTTACGACCAGCAAGCGTTGATGCGGCGCTTCCCGATCATCCGGGAGATCTGCGATGCCATGCAGGAACTGGGCTGGGGGCCCTATCAAAACGATCACGAAGACGCCAATGGCCAGTTCGAAATGAACTGGGATTACGACGATGCGCTGGTCACCGCTGATCGTCATGTGTTTTTTAAGTACATGGTCAAAACTGTGGCCGAGAACCATGGTTATCGCGCCACCTTCATGCCCAAGCCCTTCCCCCATCTGACCGGCAATGGCTGCCATGCCCATGTTTCGGTGTGGGACAAAACCGGCGCCAAAAATTTATTCCTGAACGCACGCGATGCACTAGGGCTGAGCCCGCTGGCTTATCATTTTCTGGGCGGCATCATGCAGCATGCCACCTCGCTGTGCGCGCTGTTTAATCCCACCGTCAACAGCTACAAACGCATCAACGCGCCCGTCACCAGCTCCGGCGCCACCTGGTCGCCCAATGCCGTGACCTATGCCGGCAATAACCGCACTCATATGATTCGTGTGCCCGATGCCGGACGTTTTGAGCTGCGCCTGCTTGATGGCTCAACCAATCCTTATCTGGCCCAGGCCGGCATCCTCGCCGCAGGCCTGGACGGCATCGCCCACAAGCGTGATCCCGGCGCACCTTTGCATATCAATATGTACGAAGAAGGTCACACGGTTAAATCGGCAAAAAAACTGCCGGCCACTCTGCTCGACGCCTTGCGTCTGTTTGAGAAAAATAAAGAGATCGCCGCCTTGCTTGGTGAAGACTTTGTCGCTTCCTACATCAAACTTAAAATGGGCGAGTGGCGCGAGTACACTGCGCACTTGAGCGAGTGGGAAAGAAAAAACACGCTGGATTGTTGAGGCCTGTGAATTCCTTGTTCTTGCCTGTCTGCTCTTTTGTCCGTCGCAGGTCCGACTTCAGTCGGACATTGCGCTACGCGGCGAGACATTTGCGTGGGACGAATGTCCAAATGAATTCGGACCTGCAGCGCGCAACTGATTGCCAAGTCAGACCATGTTCGAGCTCCTGAAGCGCGGCTTGCGTGGTGGTCGCCCACCGCGCCAACTACCTGCGCCGCGACCACTGAAATCATCCTACGATGTTGTGATCATCGGCGGTGGTGCTCACGGTCTGGCCTGTGCTTATTACTTGGCCAGAACCTGGGGCATTAACAATGTCGCCGTGCTGGAAAAGGGTTATCTGGCGTCGGGTAACACAGCACGCAATACCACTATCGTGCGCTCCAACTATCTGACCCCCGATGGTGTGCGCTTCTACGATGAGTCGGTGCGCCTGTTTCGCGCGCTCAGCCACGAACTCGATTTCAACATCATGTTCAGCGAGCGCGGCCACCTGACCCTCGCCCATACCGATGCCGCGCTGCGTACCGCGCGCTGGCGGGCCGAGGTCAATCAACACCTGGGGGTTAATTCCAGTCTGGTTTATCCGGACGAAATCGCGCGTCTGTGTCCGCAGTTAAATCTTCGCGACGACGTGCGCTATCCGATCATGGGCGCGCTCTACCATCCGCCGGGATCCATTGCGCGGCACGATGCAGTGGCCTGGGCTTATGCGCAGCGTGCCGCTGAACTGGGGGTGGAGATCCATACCCACACCGAGGTCACCGGCTTACAGATCGAAAACAATCGAGTGGTGGGTGTGCAGACCAATCGTGGCGACATAACCTGCGGCAAGGCCATGCAGGCGGTGGCCGGCATGAGCTCGGAAATTGCGCGCATGGCGGGCTTCCGGTTGCCTATCCGCACCATCCCTTTGCAGGCCTGTGTATCGGAACCCGTCAAACCATTTCTCGATCCCATCATTGTGTCTGGCTCTCTGCATATTTATGTCTCACAGTCGGCACGTGGCGAGTTGGTGATGGGTGGTTCGACCGATCCCTATCCGCTCTACGCAACTCGCTCAACGCTGGAGTTCAAAGAAGACTTGATGATGCATATGCTGGAATTGTTTCCATTCATCGGATCGTTGCGCGTGCTGCGGCAATGGGCGGGCATGGCCGACATGACACCGGACTTCAGCCCGGTGATGGGCTTAACGCCTGTCGACAGTTATTACATCGATGCCGGCTGGGGTACCTGGGGCTTCAAAGCCACGCCCGTATCGGGCATTTGTATGGCCGAGACCGTCGCCACCGGCAAACCCCATCACCTGTGTGCGCCCTTCTCGCTTGAACGCTTTTACGACTACGCACAGGTAGGCGAAAAAGGTGCCGCGTCGGTCGGACACTGACAATGAAAATCATGCACTGCCCGCTTAACGGCCCACGCAACATCGCTGAGTTTGTGTATGGCGGCACCGTGGGTGTCATGCCTGATCCGGCCACCAGCGACGATCGGCGCTGGGCGGAATACCTGTTTATTGAAAACAATACATGCGGTGTGGTGCGCGAGTGGTGGTATCACCTGGCAAGTGCCTACTGGTTCATCGCTGAACGTGATACGGCCAGCGATACCATCTTAAAAACCTATCCGGCGTGCGACTACTTCAACGCACAGGTGAGCGCCAAGTAATGCGCAAAACACGCAATACGATGCGTTTGCCCGCACCTAACGGCCTGCTTATTGACCGTCAGCACGAAGTGCGTTTTCGTTTTGAGGGTGAGAGTTATAGCGGTTTTGTCGGTGACAGCATTGCCAGCGCCTTAGCCGCCAACGACGTGCGTATCCTCTCGCGTTCATTCAAATACCATCGGCCGCGGGGTATCTACGCCTTGGCTGGCAACGACGCCAACTGCCTGGTGCAGATTGGCCCGCAACCGAATGTGCGAGCCGATGCACACCCCATCGAACCTGGCCTGGTGGTCAATGCGCAGAATGTCGCGGGCAGTCTTAAACTTGATTGGGCACGGGCGATTGAAGTATTCAGTCGTTTCCTGCCGGTTGGTTTTTATTACCACGCCTTCTACAAACCGCGTGGTGCGTGGCGCTGGTGGGAACCGATCATTCGACGCTTGGCAGGCCTGGGGCGTGTGGCGCGCAGCGCCCCCCACACGACGATAGATCACCAGCATCGTTTTGCCGATGTGGCGGTGATTGGCGGTGGCGTGGCAGGCATGTCCGCCGCGCTGCAAGCTGCAAGCGCTGGCGCGGAAGTGATTCTGATCAATGACGGCGCGCGCCTGGGCGGGGCGCTGCTATACGGCCGTGATGCCCTCGCACGCGAAGCCGCGCAACAAACACTTGCTGAACTGAATGCAGCCATCATCGCCGCACCGCTCATTACGGTGCTCAATGGCGCAACCTGCACCGGCTGGTTCGCCGATAACTGGCTGGCGGTGATGGACGCACAGCGGTATTACAAAATTCGCGCGCGCGTCGTCATCGCCGCGACGGGGGTGATTGAGCAGCCCGCAGTATTTCGTAATAACGATGCACCCGGCGTGATGCTGGCCAGTGCTGCGCAACGCCTGATCCATCTTTACGGTGTGAAACCGGGAAGCCGTGCGGTGGTCCTGACTGCGACGACGGCCGGTTACGGCGCGGCGCTCGATCTGCGTGATGCCGGGGTCGAAGTGGCGGCCGTGGTTGATCTGCGTGCTGCCCACGAGGGTGAAGCCATGCAACAAGCACTCGCCCTGGCGGGTATTGAGATCCTGCACGGCCACACCGTGATCGAAGCCGTTACCACGCGTTACGGTCAACAATTACTCGGCGCGGTGGTGCGCGCTATCGGTGTTGATGGTCAGGCGCGCACCCTGCCCTGCGATCTCCTGTGTGTCAGCGCCGGCTACTTACCGGCCGCACAGCTCGTAACGCAAGCTGGCGGCGATCTGTTGGCCGACGCCGACGGCGCGCATTTCATCGCCCATGCACCCGCGCACAATCCCTGCGCCCTGCTGGCCGGTGCAGTGGGCGGACGGGCGACACTCGCCAACGCACTGGCTGATGGGCGCTATGCTGGCTGGCAGGCCGCCGAAGTATTGGCCTTGCGCAGTGCTGCCGCGCCACCCGCCACGGTTATAGACGCAGCCGAAGGCCACGCCTGGCCCATTACCAGCGATCCCCGTGGGCGAGACTTTGTCGATATCGACGAAGACCTGCAGGTTAAAGATATCGAAGACGCGGTGGCCGCCGGTTATGCCGACATTAACCTGGTCAAGCGTTATTCCACGGCCGTCATGGGCCCGTCCCAGGGGCGTTATTCGGCCGCCAATACCTTGCGCATCACGCTGCGCGCGCAAGGTGCGAGCTTAAGCGGTGCACGGCTAACCACCCAGCGTCCACCGGTCCTGCCCGAGCCCATCGCCCATCTTGCTGGTCGCGATCGTCAGCCGCTGCGCCGCACGCCTATGCACAACTGGCACCTCGCAAGTGGCGCGCGCATGATGCCGGCCGGCAGTTGGCAGCGCCCGGCCTACTACGGTGACGCAACCAGCGCTGCGTTGGCAGCCGCGCGCGAAGCGGCGGCGGTGCATCAACGCGTGGGCCTCATCGATGTCTCAACGCTGGGCAAGATCGAAGTCCGTGGCCCTGATGCCGCCGAGTTCATCGAGCGCATCTACACCTTCCGCTACAAAAAGCAGCCGCTCGGGCGCTTGCGTTATGTTTTGATGACAGACGAGGCCGGCATCATTGTTGATGACGGCATTGCAGCACGTTTTGCAGAAGATTTTTTTTACGTCACCACCACCACTACAGGTATCGATGTTGTTTATCGCCACATGCAACGCTGGCAGGCGCAATGGCAGCTGGCGGTCGACCTCATCAATGTCACCAGCGCCTGGTGCGCCATTAATGTCGCCGGCCCGGCAGCGCGTGAACTGCTTGCACCCCTGGTTGATGATGTTGATTTATCCAGCACGGCCTTCGGCTTTTCGCAATGCCGGCTTGGCTCAATCAAAGGTGTGCTCGCCCGTTTTATGCGCGTCGGTTTTGTCGGCGAGCTCGGTTGGGAAGTACATATTCCGGCTCACCATGGCGAGGCCGTGTGGCGCGCACTGATGGCCGCTGGCGAGACTCTGGGCGTGGTGCCGGTTGGCATCGAAGCACAACGTCTGTTGCGACTTGAAAAAGGTCACATCATCGTCAGTCAGGACAGCGACGGCCTCAGCTACCCGCAGGAAGTGGACATGGACGGCGTGGTCGCCAACGAAAAACCTTTTTTCATCGGCCAACGTGCCATCGCTGCTTTGGCGCGGCGCGGCCTGACGCGGCGACTGGTTGGCTTTCGTCTGCCCAGTGGCTCGCCGCTGCCCGAAGAATGCAACCTCACCCTGCGCAATAATGAAATCGTTGGCCGCGTGACCTCGGTTGTTTATTCCGCAGCCGTTGGCCACATCATCGGCTTGGCTTATGTCGCGCCCGATATGGCGCAGCTCGGCGCTCGTTTTGAAATTAAGTTATCGGGCAGCGGCGGCTTGCTCAGCGCCGAGGTGGTGCAGAGCGCCTTCTACGACCCACACAACGCGCGCCAGCAACTATGACTGAAACGGCCGTGAATACCTGCGCCTGTCGTAGCCCGCTGTTTGAGCGCTTAGCCCCGCTCACCAGCAGCTGGCTGGAAATCAATGCTTATCGGGTCAGCGCACAACTGCGCACCCGCATCACCGCTGGTGCACCCTGGCTCTGTGATCACACCCATCTGGCCCGCGTCGGTTTTAAGGGCCGTGGTGCTGCAGCGTGGCTGGCAGCCCAGGGTGTAGCGCTGCCGGACACACCCAATCGCTGGCTGTGCGACACCAGTGGCGCCACCATCGCGCGCTTGGGGATAGAGGATTTTTTAATCGCCGACGAGGCGGAACAAACCAGTGGCTTGCCACAGAACCT
>JAYUQF010000145.1:0-1952 GCA_043756885.1 Pseudomonadota bacterium | reverse complement strand
GCAAGGGCTCGCTGCGCCGCCCAATCACTGACGAGATGTTTAGCAGGGGACCTGCATCACATATTTGTCCAGTTCGCGGCGTTGACGTTATGGCCCCTTGGGGCGCCAGATAGGGCTCGATAATAAACGTCGGCTGCGCAGAGCGCGCAGCACAACATCCGCGCGGAAATCTAAGGGAAGGATTTGTCATGAAATCGTCAAATGTAGTCATCACTACCGTACTTGCTGGTCTGTTAAGCGCGCCGTGCGTACAGGCTGTGCCCAATATTGCCGTCAATGGCATTGTCGGCGCAGGACTCGCGCCACCGGCGGGTTCGTCCCGCAGTGATAGCGAAACAGGTGAGCCATTGGTGCGCACCGTGGTCGCTGTTGCGGATGAACAGCCCGGAGATTGGAAATATTCTGCGGTAGTCGATATCACCATACCCAAGCTCGCTATTTTTGCGAGTGTCGACAATACAGGTGGCGGTGACCTGCTCGGCGAATTTGGTGGCGAACTGGCATTAATGCGCGTCAATTCCTCCCTGACCGACACCATAAGTATTGTGGCTCCGTCCGCCGACCCCTATCGGGTCACCGCTAATTTGGAAGTGCACGGCATTTATACCCTCGCCGGCAGCTCAGGCACCGTTGTTGCTTTGCTCGACATGAACCCCAGCAGCCCGAACCTGCTATCGAAAACCGTATCAAAAAACTACAGCGGCAATGGCAGGACCGGCGACATTTCTACCCCGGTCGATGTCTTGACGGTCAGTTTCGATTTTGTCGGCGATGCGACTTTTGATATTTCATCGCGCCTGTTTTTCTTCGTTAACACCATCGACGCCAATGCCAACATCTCGGCCGATTTCAGCAACACCGCGATCATCGATCTGACGATAACCACCCTGGCGGGTGCGCCGCTACCGAATGTGGTGATCACCAGCAGCTCAGGCAACTTCGGCACCGCCGCGCCGGTGCCGGTGCCTGCTGCGTTGCCATTGTTGTTATCGGCTCTGGTGGCGGGTGGCTGGCGCGCACGACGCCGCGCGTGATTTTGCGCCCGCAGATGCGCGCGCGTCTGCGGGTTCGTTAGTTTCGTTCCAGCACCACCACCGGGATCTCGCGCTCGGTATTGTTCTGATAATCGACAAAAGGTGGATAGAGGGCGGCCATGTGCTGCCACAGTGGTGTGCGTTCCTCGCCTTGCGCAGTGTGCGCCCGCGCGCGCAATAGCTCGGTGTTGTCGAGACACATTGAGTAAAAAAAGTAACTTTCAGTATTCAGTCACGACCCAACTGGCCGGATCGACCTGGAAATATCCACGCAGCGTTTCATACAGGCGCGGGTGACGGGCACAAAGTGCACGGCCCCGTTCAAAAAACGCCTCGGTCGTCACGGCAAAAAACTCGGCAGGTGATGTTGCGCCGTAGTCGTCGAGCACCCCATCGGTGGCATAACGCGCCCGTAACCGCAGCAGATCGTATTCGCGACCGAGGATATCCATCCACGCTTTTTGTGTTGCGTCGTCGGCCAGCGCCGGCACACCATCCATCGCACCGTTTTCTTCGTCGAGTTTGTGCGCAAATTCGTGCAGCACGACGTTATGCCCATCACCCGCGCTGGCCAGGCCGTGCTGGATATCGGCCCACGACAAAACAATGGGCCCGCGCTGCCAGGATTCACCACTGCGCAGTTCTTCGTCATGGCTTTCCAACGGGCCATCGCGCGTGATAAAGGGCACCACGAAGGACTCGGGATAAATCAGAATGCTGGTGAAATCGGCGAAGTAATTGGTGTTGCGATTGAGCAGCAGCAAACAAGCCTGGGCGGCGATGCAATGGCGCATAGTGGTGTCAACCGTCAGGCCATTGCACCCGATGAAGCGTTTTTCGGCGAGAAAGACCTGCATATGTCCATGCAACTGAGCGCGTAACGGGAAAGGCAGGTTGCGATACAGCGGTACCAGCCGC
>JAYUQF010000144.1:0-1952 GCA_043756885.1 Pseudomonadota bacterium | reverse complement strand
TTCCAGTAAAGGCTGCAGTTCGCGGCACAGCGCCGCAAACAGCAAGTCACCTGCGGCTTTGCGCACTTCGACACTGCGGCCGTGCGCGATGCGCAGAGTCAAATGCACGAAGGCATTGTGTGCATTGCCATCGGCGATGAGAAAGTGATCACGCCGCTCGGCGCGGGTACGCAGACCGGCAAGCGGGAAAGCTTCAATCACCGCAGCCGTGTTATGCAATGCCTCGATCAGTTGCGGCAATTGCAATTGCGGTTCGAGGTTGGCGCTGTACTCTATGATGAGATGAGGCATGGCTGTCGGGCTCCGCGTTGCATGCAATTAACATGTTAACTATACTCAGGTCGCCGCGGCCGTCAAGAAAGTGCAGCGTTGGTGCGGCGATACGGAGTGCAAACGATGTTCAATACTCAGGCGTTGAGGGGTTCTATCCCGCCCGTGATTACGCCGTTTAAGAACGGCGAAGTAGATTACGAAACTTATGCGGCGTTAATCGAGTTTCAAGTATCCAACGGCTCACACGGCGTGCTGGTCAACGGTACGACCAGCGAGCCGTCAACCCTCACCTGCGTCGAGCGCAATCGTCTGGTTGATGTCGCCGTGGCAAGCGTCAAAGGCCGGGTGTCCGTAGTGGCAGCCACAGGTTCGCAATCGTTGGCCGAGACCGAAGTACTCACGCACCACGCGGTCAAGGCCGGGGTTGATGCCCTGCTGGTGGTCACACCCTATTACATCCGACCACCCCAGCGCGGTCTGGTGCAGTACTACTTGACGCTCGCCGCCCAGCACAACACGCCGTGGATGATCTACCACATTCCCGGCCGTGCGGCGGTGAATGTCACGCTGGAGTCCATGCAGGCGATCCGCGAGCGTTCCCCGCATTTTGTGGGCATGAAACACGCGGTTAACGATCTCGGTCTGGTCAGCGAATGCCTGGCCGCGTTCGGGCCGGACTTCAAAATCTTTGTCGGGCTCGAAGAGCTGTCTTTTCCGATGATGGCGATCGGTGCCTGTGGGCTTATGAACGCGGTTGGCAATCTGCGTCCGGGTGTTTTGGCGCAACTGTGCGAAGCCGTGTGGTTAGGCGACATGGTCACCGGCCGCGCCCTGCATCAGCGCCTGCTTGAGATCAATCAGGCGGTGTTCTACGACACTAACCCGATCCCTATGAAGTACATGATGAAAAAGCTGGGCTTGCTTGCGCGCAATGAACATCGGCTGCCGATGGTGCCGGCGACACCCGAACTCGAACGCCGTCTGGACGGCGTGTTGGAGCGTGCCGGATTATTGGGCGCGCTGAGCGGGCGATGAAATTCTTAAGCTTTATTCACCAGGGCCGCGCGAGTTTTGGCGCCGTGCAAGGCGCGGGGATAATCGATCTCGGCGCGCGTCACCGCGAATTGCCCGATCTGCGAGCTGCGCTGCGCGCGGAGCAACTGGGCAAGCTGGCTGCCGAAGCCAACACCACCAGCGCCGATCTTGCGCTGGCCGATATCAGCTATTTGCCACCTGTTCCCAACCCCGAAAAGATCATCTGTATCGGCGTCAATTACGCCAATCGCAATGAAGAATATAAAGACGGCTCCGAAGCACCGAAGTATCCGAGTGTATTCATGCGTGCGCGCGACTCGCTGGTCGGCCACGGTGTGCCGATATTCGACCCGCCCGAATCGAACCAGCTCGATTACGAGGGCGAGATCGTGATTGTGATCGGCCGTGGTGGGCGACGCATTGATGCGGCCGCCGCACATGAGCACATTGCCGGGCTGACCATCATGAATGAAGGGTCGGTGCGGGATTACCTGCGTCACTCAAAGTTTAACGTCACACAAGGTAAAAATTTCGAACATTCCGGTGCGATGGGACCTTGGCTGGTCAGCGCCGATGAGCTTGATCCGATGGGCGAGTTGCGGGTGATGACCCGTGTCAATCGCGAGCAACGACAAAACGATGTC
>JAYUQF010000143.1:0-1954 GCA_043756885.1 Pseudomonadota bacterium | reverse complement strand
ACCGCCTCGTTCAAAACCTCAGATTGAGGTGCCGTCGAATTTTTTTGGTCGGCGTACTGGGCGCGAATCGAGGCAAATCGCCGCTTGAGTCGATCGAGGCGCGCTGCGAGCGCCGCATCACCGCCGATGGGGTCTGTATTGACCGCTGCACGCGGCGCCGCTGTTACAACGGTAGCCCGTGCCGCCTGTGCGATACCCGTTGAGTCCGGTAATCGCAGCATCGCGCCTATCCGCAGGCGAGTCGGGTCACCGCCGACAAACGCGGCCGGGTTTGCGGCGACTATAGTTCTCATCAGCGTGCCGGTTGCGCCACGGGCAAGACCCATTTTCTCAAGGATGCGCCACAGTGATTGCCCCGCTCGGACTGGCCCGTAGTTGGCGTTCGGTGTTATCGATGCCGGCACAGTTCGGGAGAACGAAGACGCCAAGCGCGGCGTTGGCGCGGTGCTCAACGTCAAAGCATAACGGCGCACGAGCGCTAGAGAACCGTCTGTCAGCCGCACACGAAAGGCAAGCTGTGCCAGCTCAATGGCCGCACTGCTGGCGAGCGCAATATAGCGCTCACCATTGAGTTCGTTTGCGATCTTTGCATGCACACCCAGTTTGGTGAAGGCCTCCTCTGACGCACCAAACTCTGCCGTGATCTCAACCGTCAGCGCAGCGCTTTTGTCGGGCGCCGCTCCATACAGCGTGATGCGTGCGGCCAGCGGCTGGCCACGCGATGACTGGCTGCTGATTTGACCCAACTGTAACGCCATGGCTTCGCCACCCAAGGTCAACATAATCAGCAGAGTCGTAATTCTCGGTATAGTCATGGTCGTCTCTGTGCGTCGGGCCTGCCAAAACGGAAACTGATGGACGTAAATCGACGGCGTTACCGCGAGATGGGTTGTAACTGCCGCGAGTGGCAGCCGTCTGTATCGGGCTTAGCGGCGCGCGCAGACGATTCTTAAACCGCTCAACCGCTGCTCTGCAGGAGTATTCATCGTGAAGGCCAAAGCTTTCGACCAAGCCTATTTCGATCGGTTCTATTACAACCGTCGCACGCGCATCGCTGAACCGACCTATTTTGACGAGCTGGCAGGCTTTGTTGGCGCTTATCTGAAGCTGCTGGATTGCCCGGTGGGTCGTGTGCTCGATATTGGCTGCGGCGCCGGCCTTATCCATCGCGGGCTACGCCGCGCTTTTCATGGTGTGAAAATTGATGCTTGCGATGTCAGTGAATACGCTTGCCAACGTTATGGCTGGCAACACTGCAGCATCGAAGATCTTGAAGTGAAGGGCAGCTACGATCTCGTCATTTGCCACGACGTTTTGCAGTACCTCGATGATAAAGCCGCCTCGCTCGCCATCGAAAAACTCGCGGCGCTCACGCACTGCGCTTTACTGTTTGGCGTGCTGACCCGCGAAGATTGGGAAGAGAACTGCGATCAGGAACTGACCGATGGTCAGGCCTATAAACGACCAACGCAATGGTATCGACCGCGACTGGGGGTGCACTTCCGCAACGCCGGTGGTGGCCTGTTTATCCGGCGTGATGCCGGGGTTGTCATGTATTCGCTGGAATGCATCTGACCGCGCGTGGCGCTCAGGACACAAACGGAACAAAGCTCAACGCTAAGCCGTTATTACACCAGCGTTGGCCGCTGGGGGCGGGACCATCGTCAAAGACATGACCCTGATGGCCGCCACATTTGACACAGTGGTACTCAGTGCGTGGCCACAAAAGTTTGAAATCCCGCCTAGAGGCAAGATGACCTTCGATGCTGGTAAAAAAGCTGGGCCAGCCGGTGCCACTTTCGTATTTCATGGCTGAGGTAAAGAGCGGCAGGCTACAAGCACGGCAGACGAACAAGCCGTCGCGTTTTTCTTCGTTCAGGTTGTTGCTGAACGGACGTTCAGTGTTCTCTTCGAACAGCACACCGTAGGCGTCGGCCGGTAATAACGCACGCCA
>JAYUQF010000142.1:0-1955 GCA_043756885.1 Pseudomonadota bacterium | reverse complement strand
TCCAGTTTTGGTCATTACAGTTATCCAATAAAACTTTATGAAGCCATGCAGTGTGGTGTGCCGGTCGTCGCGAGCCGGACCCAGTCAACGGCGTGGATTCTCGAACAGTTTCCAGACATGTTGGTTGAGCCCTATCAGCCGCAGCTGCTGGCGCGCGCGTTACTCGATGCGCTGGCGCTTGGCCGGGTCGACTATGGTCGACTAGCGAGTTGGGCCGATGGAGCGCGGGATTATGATGTAGCGCTAAACGCGCTGACCTAGATAAAACTGCATCCTTGCGTCAGTGATTCACGAGGCGAACACGATTGCCGACAACCCTGCCACCCCAGAGGGGCTGCTCGACGAACTCCGGGTACATGGACAAAGCCGACTCCCGCTCCCGCTCCCGCTCCTGCTCCCGCTCCTGCTCGCTCACGAAGATGTAAACATGCGTTCCTTCAGGTGGCACTGTCACGAAGATCTTCCCGCCCACGCGGAACGAGATGTAGTTGTGATGGGGTTCTGCGGTGACGGCCGGCAACGACATTGCGAACTTGCGCAGCGCCTCGATCTTCAAGGCATCTCCTATTGCTGTCCATGGCTCGAAGCGGCCGGCGTCAAATGATCCAACACACATCGCCACTGCCCATCGTGTCGTGTGTGAGGACCTTTGCCTTGATCGCGGAATCAATAACCTTGACCTCGATCGGGCCGCGCTCTGGTGTGGCGAGCAGCCAGTCTTCCGAGATGCAAGCCGCGCTCTGATCGGCGTGAAATGAGAAGGTAGTGCGCCTGCGCAGATCGCGCAGCGCGAAATATACGCACAGGAGAATTCGCGACGGACTCGGCCCTCACCAGCGACGATGGTGGCAATTCAAATTTTACGCGGTTTGGCACGGTGGGTAGCGACCGCCGTCCACGGATCGTCGGGCCACGGATGTTTGGGGTAACGCCCCTTCATTTCACGCTTCACTTGCGGATAGGTGCGCTCCCAGAAGCCCTTGAGATCTTGGGTTACTTGTATGGGTGTCTGGCGTGGTGACAGCAGGTGCAGTAACACCGGTACACGGCCGTGCGCGATGCACGGCGTGTCCGCCAAACCAAACATCTCCTGCAGTTTGACCGCTAGTACTGGTGGTTCACCCAGCGCATAGTTTATTTTCCGCTGCATGCCACTGGGCACAGTGAGTGTTTCTGGAGCGTTGTCATCGAGCAGCCGCTGCTGCGCGTAGTCAAGACGATGACGAAGCGCGTTGGCCAAATCGCCGGCACTCAGATCCGTCAGACGCGCTTTACCATCGAACAGCGGCGCCAACCACTCATCTACGCTGGTGGTCAGTGCGGCATCGGATACGTCGGGAAGCTTCAGATCAGGACACCAGCTACGTAAGTTGCTTACCCGTGCCTGCCATTCTCGCGATGTCTCGTTCCATGGCAGGCAGTCGAGCCCCAGTGCCGCCACACCACTCGTGAGGAGCGCGGCCGTCGCACCGTCGCGCGGCACCGGCAAGCTGCGTCGTTCAAGCACGATGGCGGCGAAGCGCCGTTCTTCGCTGGCTTCCACCGCGCGGTTGGCAGCATTGAAGCTTAGTTTGTGATCATGATGGAAGTGGCTGGGAAAATTCTGTTCCAGAAAAGCAAGATCACAAGGTGCGGCGCGTTGCACCAGGCTGTCGCGTGTTTCAAAGCGCAGCTCGGCGATGGCCAGCCACGGTTCACCCAGCAAATTCGATTCATGCGCGAGTTGTGCGCCGCGGCCATTGGCCAGCACGTAACGACGCGGATTATTGTCGTCCTGGTGCGCGATGCGATCGGGATAAGCAAGCGCCAGCAGATTGCCACAGGCGTGCAGTTCGTAAGCGCTGTCCTCCTTGTCCTTGATGTTCAGACGGTTGCGCCAGTGGCGTGCGGCCTGGCTGATGGCGGCCAGCGCACCTCGATGCACATCGTGGGCGGCGTTTTGTCCGCTGCGCTGG
>JAYUQF010000141.1:0-1960 GCA_043756885.1 Pseudomonadota bacterium | reverse complement strand
ATTGGATCCTGGGCCCAGACTTCGCGCTGGTGGGCCAGGGCGACTTCAGCGTTAGGCCTGACCACCAGAGTGTAGGCAAGGTGGACCATGGTGAAGCTCAGCAACAAAGTGGTGAGCGCGTAGAAGAAATCGAAAGGAAAGGCTTTTTTCATACTGACGCAGATTGTCGCAGAATTGCGCGGCGCCGCCAGTATTGATAGCGCAACAACACGCCGCTCTGCATCGAGCCCGCCGAATTTGCGCGTAGAATCTTCGCGTCCTGCTGCACGCCACCCTGGCGCGCGAGCTTATCGCGCGCCAGGCGCGCGGAGATTTTCGTGACCTCATTGCTCGCCAAACAACGCATTATCGCCGGCCCGGGTTTTAACCGCTGGCTGGTGCCGCCGGCCGCGCTGTGCATTCATCTGTGCATTGGCATGGCCTATGGCTTCTCGGTGTTCTGGCTGCCGCTCATGCATGCCCTTGGTGGAAGCACACCGCTGGTCTGTCCACCCGACATGAGTTGGCTGGCAAAACTCACTACCACGGCATGCGATTGGGACAAACCGCTGCTCGGTTGGACTTACACGTTATTTTTTGTCTTCCTGGGTTCCAGTGCAGCGCTGTGGGGCGGCTGGCTTGAGCACGTAGGCCCGCGTAAGGCTGGTGTGGTAGCCGCCCTGTGCTGGTGTGGCGGCTTGGCGATTGCCGCTAGCGGCGTTTACGTGCATCAGCTATGGCTGGTGTGGTTGGGCGCGGGATTGATCGGTGGCATCGGCCTCGGCTTGGGCTATATCTCGCCTGTTTCAACCTTAATTAAGTGGTTTCCCGATCGGCGCGGCATGGCCACCGGCATGGCCATCATGGGTTTTGGCGGTGGTGCGATGATCGGCTCACCGCTGGCCGACATCTTGATGAAATACTATGCCAACGGTCACGAGCTTGGTGTGTGGCAGACCCTGCTTACTCTTGCCGCTGTCTATCTGCTGTTCATGCTGTGCGGTGCGTTTGCCTATCGCGTGCCAAGCAGTGGCTGGCGACCCGCCGGCTGGCAGCCGGCCCCCGCGCAGCACAACATGATTACCCAGCGTCACGTTCACGTCAGTCGCGCGTGGCGCACACCACAGTTCTGGTTGTTGTGGGGCGTGCTGTGCCTGAATGTGTCGGCTGGCATCGGCGTAATCGGCATGGCTTCGCCCATGCTGCAGGAGATCTTCGGCGGCCGCCTGCTCGGCATCGATTTGAAATTTGATCAGTTGAACGCCGCCCAGCTGGGTCAGGTTGCGGCTATCGCCGCGGGCTTCACCGGCCTGCTCAGTCTGTTTAATATCGCCGGCCGTATCATGTGGGCCTCGTGCTCTGACTATATCGGGCGCAAAGCAACTTACAGCGTGTTTTTTTTGCTCGGCATGGTGCTCTATAGCGCCGCACCCAGCGCCGGAGCCAGCGGCAATGTCGCGCTGTTCGTCGCTCTGTTCTGCGTCATTCTCACCTTGTATGGCGGTGGCTTTGCGACTATTCCGGCTTATTTGGCCGACCTCTTCGGCACCCAAATGGTCGGCGCGATCCACGGGCGGCTACTGACTGCCTGGTCCGTGGCCGGCATTCTTGGCCCGGTCCTGGTCAATTACATTAACGACGCTCAGATCAAGGCAGGCGTTGCCAAGAGTGTCGCCTACGATTCCACGATGGTTGTGCTCGCCGCCTTGTTGGCCGGCGGCTTGATGTGCAATCTCGCGGTGCGCCCGCTCGCCGCGCACTGGTTCATGAGCGAGGCCGAGCTGGCCGCCGAGCGTCAGCTTGCCCACGATCTCAGCGTAACGAGCGCTGTTTATGACAACCAGCCAACGCTCCCCAGCCCTACCCTGGGGGTCGTGGCTTTGTGGCTGCTGATACTCATACCCCTCGCATGGGGCGTATGGAACACACTGCGCAAAGCGCTGGTCCTATTCCAGTGATAACACTCACCCATCCATTGCTG
>JAYUQF010000140.1:0-1963 GCA_043756885.1 Pseudomonadota bacterium | reverse complement strand
TGTCTTGATTGGTGGACTGCGAGGTAAACGGATTTTCGCCCTGGCCCTCCAGAATGCCCGCACCGCCAGTCAGCGCAGGATTACCGGCGCCGTTGCCTGACAGTCCGGTGGTGGCGAGGGGATCGTTGAAGTAGGCAGACACCGCGACACGTTGTTCGTCGGTGGTCGAGGATAACAGCCACATCAACATGAAAAACGCCATCATGGCGGTCACGAAGTCGGCAAACGCAACCTTCCACGCACCGCCATGGTGACCGTGGCCACCCTTCTTGATCTTCTTGATGATGATCGGGGCGGCGCCCTGGTTCGCGGCCATGGTCTAAAGCTCCGCTCTCACTTGCCCTTGACGCGATTTTCGAGCTCCATGAACGATGGCCGATCGCCACCGCCGATGGCCTTGCGTCCAAATTCGACCGCAATTTGCGGCGCGTAACCCTGGGCCGATGCGACCAAGGTGTTTTTGATACACAAAAACAGGGCAGCTTCGTCGGCGGCCATGTGCTCAAGGGCGGTGGCCATCGGGCCGACAAAACCATAAGCGAGCAAAATGCCGAGAAAGGTACCGACCAGCGCCGCCGAAACGTGAGCACCCAATTCGGCCGGTGGGCCGCCGATGGAACCCATGGTGATGACGATACCCAGCACCGCCGCGACGATACCGAAGCCCGGCAGGCCATCGGAAACGCGGGTCAGGGCGGCGGACGGTTTGTGGGCTTCCTGATGATGACTTTCCAGCTCAACGTCGATCAGGGCGTCGAGCTCATAGGGGCTGGTGATACTGCCGGCTGCCAATAGACGCAAATAATCGGTGATGAATTCGATCACGTGGTGATCGGCCAGGATGGTTGGGTATTTGCTGAAAACTTCGCTGGACTCGGGCTTTTCGACATCGCCTTCGAGCGCCATCATGCCTTGTTTGCGTGCCTTGACCAGCAGGTCGTAGAGCAGCGCAAGGGTGTCCATGTACACCTCTTTTTTGTACTTCGAGCCCTTCAGCAGCTTGGGTATCGAGCCAAAGGTCGCTTTGACCACCTTGCCGGGATTGGCGATTACGAAGGCACCCAAGGCAGCGCCGCCGATCACCAGAAGCTCATAGGGTTGCCACAGCGCTGCGAGCACGCCGTGGGACAACACGAAGCCGCCGGCTACGCAGCCGAGTACAAGAATAATGCCGATGATGAGTGACATGGGCGCGCTTTCAACTGGCTGAACGGAACAATCCGAAAGTCCATAGCGGCACCACCGGGCGCCGCTTGAGGGCGCGAGTGAGGCTAGCGCTAACGCTGCGCAGCGCTGTCGCGAGTCGGTACAATCCAGTGCTGCTAACCAACAAGATGGCAGTGCCAAACAAGGGGAATGTATGGACAAGAGCGCGTTTTATGCTGATGCCCGCAACGACGTCCGCGGCCCCCTGCATGGGGTCACCGTGGTCGAAGCGACCACCACGTGGGCAGGTCCCATGGCGGCCTGCATCCTGGCCGATTTCGGTGCAACGGTAATTAAGGTTGAACATCCTCAGGGTGAAGTTGCGCGGGTATTGCCGCCTTATCTACCGGACTCGAAACTGACGCTCGCCCACGAAACCGTTAATCGCAACAAGCAGAACGTGTCGCTGGATCTGCGCCTGCCCGAAGGCCGCGAAATTTTTCTTAAACTCTGCACACGCGCTGATATCGTCATCGAGAATTTCAAGCCCGGCACGCTGGCCGGCTGGGGCGTGGGTTATGCTGATGTCAAGGCCGTCAAGCCCGACATCATCTACGTCTCGGTTAGCGGCTACGGGCAATTCGGGCCTTTGTCGGCACGCCCGGCCTACGACCCGATCGCGCAAAACTTCTGCGGCTGGACGTCGCTTAATGGTGACCCGCAGGGCGGGCCGACCAAGGCGCCGACCTTTCTGGGTGATGATCTGGCCGGCATGCACGGGGCTCTTGGCGCGCTCGCAGCGCTGCAACACCGTAAC
>JAYUQF010000139.1:0-1963 GCA_043756885.1 Pseudomonadota bacterium | reverse complement strand
AATTGATCGCAGACATGCGTGCCACACTCGCCAGCATGCAAGCGCTGACCGGCACCGCCGGCCAGGTGCGCGACGCGTTGGCGGTGGCGGTCGGCCATTTGGAAACGGTGGTCGACTGGCTGCGTGGGGCGGCAGCAGATCCACGGTTACCGGCCTCGGCAGCGGTGTCCTATCTGCAGCTTGCCGGGCTGGTGTGCGGCGGTTGGATGATGGCCGAGGCAACTGTTCGCTGTGTGGCTCCCGGCACAGACGATGACAACTTCTATCGCGCCAAACTTGCGGCCGCCGGTTTTTATGCGACCCAACTTCTTCCGCAGGCAGGCGCGCTGGCGCAGATTATTGTGCACGGCTCGACCACCATCGCCGAGCTCGACACGGCCCTGCTGTAAGGACGCTGGTCAAACACTCTCTACATTCGGCTGTTCCTGAGCGGCTGCCGCTGCGTTGCAATTTTTGCCAATAGCCGGGTATTGCCCGCAAATCGCGCCCGTCAAGCAACCACTCAGTAACAGCCTCGGCGTTGACGAGATAATTCTGACCAGGATCCTAAGCCCCATCCCGTCCTCGGCGTGCATCTGCTATGGTGCCGCGCTACGCGTGCGTCGGCGCGCGCCCATAGCGCGGGAGAACGACAATGGTGAGCGCAGCAGATTTTGAGGTCGATATCCCGACCTTGCGCACAATCCTGGCCAAATCGCACACTATCGCCGTGGTCGGTCTGTCGCAGAACTGGCATCGGCCCAGCAACTTTGCCGCCAAGTATCTTCAGCATCACGGCTACCGCATTATTCCGGTCAATCCCGCCTACACTGAGGTGTTAGGCGAAAAGTGTTACGCGAGCCTCGCACAGATCCCCGAACCTGTTGATGTGGTCGATTGTTTTCGGCGTGCAGAAGACATTGCACCCTTAGCGCAGGCGGCCATCGCGATCGGCGCGAAAGTGCTGTGGTTGCAACTGGGTGTCATCAATCTTGAGGCTGCCGCGCTCGCCCGCGCCGCCGGCCTTGAGGTGGTGATGGATCGATGCATCAAAATTGAACACGCACGTTTGCAGGGTGGTCTGAATTTTGTGGGCGTCAACACGGGCGTAATTTCGTCCCGCCGTCCCAAGGTCATCGTCAATTGACACGCGCGGGCCGTTGCCGCGTCGCGACCCGTAACGCTATCCGAGACAAGCATGGCAGATCATCAATTCGGCTTTGAAACCCTGTGCCTGCACGCCGGGCAGATCCCTGATCCCGCCACCGGCGCGCGGGCCACGCCTATCTACCAGACCACGTCCTATGTGTTCGACGACACGGAGCACGCCGCGAGCCTGTTTAATCTGCAGACCTTTGGCAACATTTATACGCGCCTGAGCAATCCGACCACGGCAGTGTTTGAAGAACGCATGGCTGCACTTGAAGGTGGGCGCGCCGGGCTGGCGGTCAGCTCCGGTATGGCGGCATCGGCGATTGCTTTGCTGACATTGTGTGAAGCGGGTGATCACATCGTCGCGGCGCGCACACTTTATGGTGGCACCCACAGCTTGCTGGATTTTAACTTCAAGCGGTTCGGTATAAAGGCCACCCTGGTTGATACCGACGATCCACAGGCGTTTGCTGCCGCCATTCAACCGAATACAAAAGTTATCTACGCTGAAACCATCGGTAACCCGGTCATCAATGTGCTGGACATCGAAGCGGTTGCGGCGGTTGCGCACAATGCCGGCATCCCGCTGATGCTGGATAACACGTTCCCCACGCCGTATTTGTGCCAGCCCTTCAAATGGGGTGCCGATATTGTGATTCATTCGGCCACCAAGTTTCTTGGTGGGCACGGCACCACCATCGGCGGTGTGATTGTTGAGTCCGGCAAGTTTCCTTGGGACAACGGCAAGTTTCCCGGCATGACCGAACCTTCCGATGGTTACCACGGTGTGCGCTTCTACGAGACCTTCGGTGATTTTGGTTACACCATGCGG
>JAYUQF010000138.1:0-5016 GCA_043756885.1 Pseudomonadota bacterium | reverse complement strand
GGGTCGCTTCCCACAGGGTGATGCGCTCACGCCTCGCCACCTCGCGCAGCTCGTCGATCGAGCGCTGGCCGATACCGCGCGGCGGCAGGTTGACGATGCGTTCAAAAGCGGCGTCGTCAGCGCGTGAGGTCGCGAGGCGCACATAGGCCAGCGCGTCCTTGATTTCGGCACGTTCATAAAAGCGGAAGCCGCCATACACGCGATAGGGCAGATCGGCCTGGCGCAGCGCGTCTTCCAGCACCCGCGACTGGGCGCTGGTGCGATAAAGCATGGCGCTCTCAGTGAGCCGCCCGCCGTGGTCATGCCACAGGCGGATGCGATCGACGCAGAAGCGTGCTTCGTCGAGATCGTTATAGGCCGCATAGAGGGTGATTGGCTCGCCCTGCGCGCCGTCGGTCCACAACTCCTTGCCGAGCCGCGAGGGATTGTTGGCGATGAGGGTGTTGGCGGCGGACAGGATATTGCCGGTCGATCGGTAGTTCTGCTCCAGGCGCACCAGTTCGGTGTTGGGAAAATCCTTGCGGAAATGCTGCATGTTCTCGACGCGCGCGCCACGCCAACTGTAGATTGACTGGTCGTCATCGCCGACCACGAAGATATTGCCATCGTCGCCCACCAGGTTCTTCAGCCAGGCGTACTGGATGGCATTGGTATCCTGGAACTCGTCGACCAGCACATGCCAGAAGCGCTCGCGGTAGTGACGCAAGAGCCCCGCATGGGCCATCCACAGCTCGTGGGCGCGCAACAGCATCTCGGCGAAATCCACCAGGCCTGCGCGCGCGCAGGCATCTTCATAGGCGCGATAGATGTCGACCATGGTATGCAAGGCGCCATCGCCGTAATCATCGACGTGCTGCGGACGCTGGCCATCATCCTTGCGCGCATTGATGAACCACTGCGCTTCCTTGGCCGGCCATTCGTTTTCGTCGAGATTCAAGCCGCGCATCACACGCTTGACCACCCGTAATTGATCGTCAGAGTCAATGATCTGGAAGTTGTCCGGCAAATTCGCATCGCGCGCATGGGCGCGCAGGATGCGATGCGCGATGTTGTGGAAAGTGCCGACCCACATGCCGCCTAGCGGGCGGCCGGTCAGTTGCTCGATGCGCCCGCGCATCTCGGCCGCCGCCTTATTGGTGAAAGTCACCGCCAGGATACCGAGCGGCGAGGCCTGGCCGGTCTCCAGATACCAGGCGATGCGATGCACCAGCACGCGGGTCTTGCCGCTGCCGGCACCGGCCAGCACCAGCACTTGATTGGCATTGGAAGCCACCGCGTCGCGCTGACGCTGATTCAATTTGGCGAGCGCTAAGGAATCGGTCATCGCATTGCTGTTCATTGGTGAGGCCGCGCGTGCCGCAGCTTCGAAGCGCGCTAGTTTACCCAAGCGTAGCGGGCAGACCCATGAGCACGTAGCCGGCATGCGCTGCCGCGCGGATGGTCGGGCCGACCGATATTCCTTAGCATAGCGAGCATGAACCAGCCCATCGCCATCGATTACAACCGCCCCGCCATGCTCGACGAACTGAGCGTAAGCGTCATCGAACAGGCGCGCCGTGCAGGCGCTCAGGCCGTCGAGGTCGGCATCAGTGCCGGCGAGGGCTTGTCGGTGACGGTGCGCGGCGGCGCCTGTGAAACGGTCGAGCACGAGCGCGACAAGAGCCTCGGTGTCACCATCTATCTCGACGGTCGCAAGGGCACGGCCACCACTTCGGATTTCTCAGCCCACGCCCTGCGCGAAACGGTCAACGCCGCGCTGCGCATCGCGCAAGTCGCAGAGCCTGATCAATATGCCGGTCTCGCCGCGCCGGAATTCCTCGCCACCGAGTTTCCCGATCTCGACCTCGATCATCCCTGGGATCTCGATGCGGAAGCGGCTATCGCGCTCGCCATCGAATGCGAGAATGCGGCGCGCAGTGTCGATGCGCGCATCAAACAATCCGACGGTTGCAGCGTGAACCACTATCGCGGCAGCCGCGCCTATGCCAACAGCCACGGCTTTCATGCCGCCTATCGCGGCACCCGCCACGGTTTGAGTGCCGTCATGATTGCCGAGGACAGCGGCGGCATGCAGCGCGGCTACTGGTTCACCAGCAGCCGCGACCCGGCCGAGCTCGAAAACGCCGAGTCGGTCGGCCAGATTGCCGCCCGCCGCACCATTGCCAAACTCGGTGCGCGCAAGATTGCGACCACCCGCCTGCCGGTGATCTTTGAGGCGCGCATCGCGACCGGTCTACTCGGCCATGTAATCGGCGCGATCGGCGGCGCCGCGCAATACCGCCGCGCGTCCTTCCTGCTCGACGCACTTGGCGAGACCATCCTGCCGGATTTCATGACCGTCACTGAAGACCCGCTACGGCGCGGCGCGCTGGGCAGTGCGTCGTTTGACGACGACGGTGTCGCGACCAGCAAGAAAACCATCATCGAACAGGGTCGTTTGAACACTTATCTGTTAAGCGCCTATGCCGCACGGCGCCTCGGCCGCACCCCGACCGGTAATGCCGGCGGCGTGCATAACCTGCTGGTGAGTCATGGCGAGCGTTCGCTGCAAGACATCATCGCGAGCTTTGATCGCGCGCTGCTGGTGACGGACTTGATGGGTATGGGCGTCAACGGCGTGACTGGCGACTACTCGCGCGGCGTGAGCGGCTTTCTGATTGAGAACGGCGAGATTGCCCATGCGGTGGAAGAGATCACGGTTGCAGGCAATCTGAAAACCATGTTGAAGGATATTCGCGAGATCGGCGCCGACGTCGAGACCCGTGGCACGGTGCATATCGGTTCGGTGGTGATTGGGGAGATGGCAGTGGCGGGGAGTTAGCTTGGTTTCCCCCTCCCCCAAGAGGCGAGGGGACAAGAAGGACTACTTTGCACCGCGCTTTTTTATCCCCTCGCCCCCTTGGGGGTTAGGGAGAGGGGGCACCCCCCACACCTACAATTTATTCCAAGCATCCAGCGCTGCAATCTTGTAAGCCTCCGCCAAGGTCGGATAGTTGAACACCGCATCAACGAAGAAATCCAAGGTGCCGTTGTGCGCCAGCACCGCCTGGCCGATATGAATCAACTCGGTCGCGCCTTCGCCGACGATGTGCACGCCGAGCAGGCGTCGGTCTTCAAGCGACACCAGCAGCTTCAACAAGCCTTCGCGCAAACCCAGGATTTGTCCGCGTGAGGTCTCGCGAAAGCGCGCGATACCGGTCTCGTAGGCAACCCCCGCCGCGCGTAACTCTTCTTCGGTCTTGCCCACCACGCTCATCTCGGGTACGGCATAGATGCCGAACGGAAAGATGTCGCTGGGACCCGACTTGACCACGCCGTTGAAGGCATGGGCAGCGGCCTGGCGGCCCTGTTCCATGGACGTCGAGGCCAGCGCGGGAAAACCGATCACATCGCCTGCTGCATAGATATGCGGCACCTGGGTCGCGTAATTGGCATCCACTTCCAGACGCCCGCGACTGTCGGGTGTCAGGCCGGCATTCTCCAGTCGCAGTTTGTCGGTATTGCTCTGGCGCCCCGCAGCAAACAAAGCCATGTTGGCGCGGATGTGTTTGCCGCTCGCCAGATGCACCACCAGTTTCTTATCATCGATGACTTCCACCGATTGCACGGTTTCGCCGAGCCTGAAACTCACGCCGCGATCGCGCAGATGATGGGTGAATTCGTCGACTATTTCGCGATCGAGAAAGCCCAGGATGTCGGTGCGACCGTCCACCAGGGTCACGCCGATGTCAAGCGCGTTTAGCATGGCGGCATACTCGACACCGATCACGCCGGCACCGACCACCACCACGGTGCGCGGCAGTTCCTTCATGTCGAGAATATTGTCGCTGTCGACCACATTCGGACAGCCAAAGGGGATGCCGGGCGGCTGCACCGGTCGTGAGCCGGTCGCAATCAAAATCTTGTCGGCCTCAATCAAGCGCACTTCGTCGCTGCCGGTCTCGATACGCAGCACGTGGGGCGCTTCAAACACCGCATTGCCGGCGATGGTCTCGACGAAGTTGCGGTGCAGTTTGTGCATCAACACTTCGATTTCGTGACGCACGGTGATGTCCAGACGCTGCATCAAGTCTGCAGCGGTGACGCGTTCCTTGACCCGGTAGCTGCGCCCATAGAAGCCACGTTGGCGCCAACCGGAGAGGTATAACACCGCTTCGCGTAAGGTCTTGCTCGGAATGGTACCGGTGTGCACACAGGCGCCGCCGATAGAGAACGAGCGCTCGACGAGTGCCACGCTGCGCCCGAGCTTGGCCGCCTGTATCGCCGCCCGCTGTCCGGCCGGACCGCTACCGATGACGACAAAATCGTATTTAGTCATTACCTTCCTTTCACCGCCATCGACACCCGGTAAACCTGCTTACGCACCTCTCGCTGCGGGCGGCGCGTGGCTCGCACAGGTCGCCGTGCTTGTTTAAGCTGTAGGGCTAAGCGCGAAGCAGTCCGGCTTCCGAGTCCAGATCAACGGAAAATGCGCCGATAACTTGAGCGCAAACGTATTTCACATGCTCGCCAGCGCGATGCCGGACAATCCGGCCAGCCCAACCGGAGAAGATTCCGTGCCACAACGCCCCGTCGAACACATCACCGAACCCCGTCTGCGCGCGACCGCCGCCGGCGACGCCACGCGCGCGCGCCTGGCGACCGTCATCAAAACCGCCGAGCAGGTGGTGTTCGGCAAGTCGGGCGAGATTCGCCTCGCGCTGGCGTGCCTGCTGGCGCGCGGCCATTTGCTGATCGAGGACCTGCCCGGGGTGGGCAAGACCACGCTCGCGCATCTGCTGGCACGCCTGCTGGGTGTCGAGTTCCAGCGCATACAATTCACCAGCGATCTGCTGCCAGCCGACGTGCTGGGTGTGTATGTTTATGAGCGTGACGCGGCGCGCTTCACGTTCCATCCCGGTCCGATCTTCACCCACATGGTGCTGGCCGATGAAATCAACCGCGCCACGCCGCGCGCCCAGAGCGCGCTGTTGGAAGCGATGGAAGAGCGTCAGGTCACCATCGAGAACGACACTC
>JAYUQF010000137.1:0-5020 GCA_043756885.1 Pseudomonadota bacterium | reverse complement strand
ACGGCAATGTCGCCGCGGTTAATAGCTCCGCAGATACGGTAGGCACGCTGCGGAGCGGCAGGCCAAGCATGGTCGAAACTGAGTACCTGCAAGCTGCTACTGGTGCGGTGACGATTATCGGATCGCCCGAGGCACCAGGGAAAATTAGCCCAATTAACAGCTTCGCTATTGACGTTAATGATTCTGGCTTAGTGCTGCTCGATCGGTACCTATGGCGTAAAGGACGGTTCACTAACCTTGGCGCGTTCGTAGGAAGACGACTTAACAATGAAGGTCAGATTGCAGGCAATGTTTCGGGCGCTGCTGCTGTTTGGTTTGACGGGATTGCAACTGGTTTGGGTCCGATGTTATCCGGGATAGCTGGCATGGCAAGTTCGTGGGCCGTGGATCACGGGGTCAGAGTGATTGAAATCGCCCAAAACGGCGCATCTCGCCGCGAGGGTTTTCAGCGACTCTGACCCCATGACCGCCTGCGAACTTTTCGGTCCAGAACTCGACGTTTGACTTGGGTTCGTAGGCCAAGCGGCAGCAGGGATGCCGGCGCCAGTAGCAACCATGGACAAAAACGACCTTTCGCCGGGCAGGGAAGACGAGGTCGGGGGAGCCCGGCAAATCTCTGCGGTGCGGGCGGAGTCGGAAGCCTAGGCAATGGGCAAGGCGGCGCACCGCCATCTCTGGTTTGGTGTCTTTGCCGCGGATGCGGCCCATTAGCCGCGAGCGGGCTTGCCTATCGAGGATATCCATCAGGATCAATAGTACCGGCCGTTGGCGTCTGTCGAAAGGTATCGAGGTCGCAGCGTCGGCGGTGGGTACTGCCCATCGGAGATTCATCTCATTTGAAAACAACGGACGGCTCCTGATTTCGCCGGCTGCTCACGAAGAATCACTCCACAAGATTGGTTTAGATATTGGCAGCGTGGCTAATGTCGGACGTTCTTTAGCGGTTCGGTGCGAAAAGCGCGAATTCCATTGGGATAAGTTGATTCGACAGAGCAGACCCGCCAGCATTAATTGTAATTGTGCTAACTGCTATGAGGGCACTTCCATGCCAAGGACGCAGCGAGCGTTTTCTCGATCGCTTAGCGGCAAGCTTGAATTCTCGAACGCTGCTCGTGCTGTTGCCTTCGTGGATCACGGGGTCAGAGTGATTGAAATCGCCCAAAACGGCGCATCTCGCCGCGAGGGTTTTCAGCGACTCTGACCCCATGACCGCACCATGACCGCCTGCATAAAGTTGAGCCCGTCTGGTCGGCTCGCGTCCTGCGTCGCGCTTGATAATCTCGCCAATTCAACTTGCTCACTGGCACGGCGGCTCAATCTGAGGCCAGCGCCAACGAACATTGACAACCTCTTCTGGTCGTCTCAACATCGTATATCCATTGTGTATATGTCGTCGGAGATACCTATGCGCGACGCTGCCATCAACCTGCGTGCGCGGCCTGAACAGCGAGAACTAATCGACCAGGCTGCAGAACTGCTCGGCAAAAGCCGCTCGGACTTCATGCTCGAGGCTGCTTGCGATAAGGCGCAGTCCGTATTGCTCGATCAAATATTTTTCCGCTTGGACGCCGACAAGCTGCGCCAATTTTCCAAGCTGCTCGACGCACCACCGGCCGGTAACCCCGGCCTTGAGCGCCTGATGGCGGTCAAGGCTCCGTGGGGCAAAAAGCCGACGAAGGCTTGAGTTTGCCACTCCGTGCACCCGAACCACTGACGGCGGCGCACCGCCTCGATGATTTTGAATGTGGCGAAGCCGAGCTCGACGATTGGCTAAAGCGCTGAGCCCTGGCCAACCAAGCCACTGGCGCTAGTCGAACGTTTGTCGTCATCGATCCGGACGGACGGGTCTGCGCTTACTACGCGATGGCGGCAGGCGCCGTTTCGCACCAACTCGCAACTATCCGTGTTCGCCGCAACATGCCTGACCCCGTGCCGGTCATGGTGCTGGCGCGGCTTGCGGTCTGTCAGAGCATGCAAGGGCAACGCCTCGGCGCGGCCCTGCTGCAGGACGCCGTCAATCGCGCAGTCGCGGTGGCGCAGAACGCCGGAGTGAGAGCGCTGCTGGTGCATGCGCTGCACGAGCGGGCCAAACAATTCTATGAGCACTACGGATTTCAGCCGTCACCGCTGCATCCGATGACGCTCATGTTGAGGCTCGGAGGCATAACGGCGTGAGCGGCTCCGAAATCGTTTTTTAGGGTGCGCGAGGCGGCGCCTAGCAGGATGGTCAGACTGCCGGCACCCGCGCCAATCGCGCTCAATAAACCCAGCGAGAAGATCAGCGCCCACGCGGAAGTCACAAACGGCGTCAGCGCCAAACCGGCCGCAATCATGACGCCGCCCATGGCGATCACCCGACTTGGCCCATACCGGTCGGCCAGCGCGCCGAACACCGGCTGGGACAGGCCCCAGGTGAACTGCCCGACCGCGAGAGCGAAACTGATGGCGACGATGCCGAGCCCGGCCGAGGCATTGATCGGCGCGATGAACAGACCGCGGACCTGCCGCCCGCCCATGGTGATCATGACTATCGCGGTGGCGGCCAGCACCACCAGCCAGGGCATGCGCTGCACCATCGCGCTCATCGCTTAACTTCCGCAACGCGCACCATGCTTACATCGACAGGCCGGCGTGATTCCACCACGCGAGGTCCGAATGTGCGCGCAGGTCGAGTTCGAACGTCCACGCCGAGCGATGCTGCGTCGCAAGGTGATAGTAAGTTTCGGCGATTGCGGCGGGCACCAGCAGACCGTCCTTCGCCAGGCCTTTGCGCTCGCGCAAGGACTGGAAGCGCTCGGCGCCGAGCATCTTGCCGAGGGTGTCCGGCGCATCAACCGCGCCGTCGATCATGATATGCGCGACATGCACGCCCTTGGCGGCGAATTCGGCATTCAGGGTCTGGCACAGCATGCGGCGCCCACCCATCGCCGCCGCATGGGAGTGCTGGCCGCCGTTGCCGCGCATCGACGCAGTGGCGGCGGTGACCAGCAGTGTGCCGTGGCCACGTTGCGCCATGCGTGGCAGCAAGCACGACGCCAGGCGAAACAGGCCGAAGGTCGCCATGCGCCAGCCCGTTTCGAAGGTCTTCAACGAAGTCTGCGCGAGCGCACGGTCGCCGATCTGCGCGCCGAGGTTGTAAACCGCGACCTCGATCGGGCCGATGTCGTTCTCGATATTCTCGACCAGGGTCTCAATGCTGTGCTCTTCCACCGCGTTCAACATAAAACCGCTCGCGCTGCCGCCCGCCTCGGTGATCTCGCCGACCAGGCGCTCGAGCCCCTGGCTGTCGGTGCGCCGAGCCAGGCAGGCGTGAAAACCCTCGCGCGCAAAACGTTGCGCGACGTGACCACCGATACCGGCGCCCGCGCCAATGACCAGACTGACGGGTTTGCTCACGATAATTCCCTCGCGATCAGCTCAAAGGTGGTACGGATGGGCGCCAACTGCCGGGCGGCACTGAGGCGCCTGCGATTCGACACGCGCACGCCTTCATTAACCAGGGTCAACATCGCCGCCAGCTCCGTGGCGCGTGGCGCGGAGCAGCCGGCCTCGCCCAGACAGGCAGCGAACGTCGCCTCCAGGTCGAGCAGATGGGCGTTCGCGCGGTTGACCAAGTCGTCATCAACGCCGGCCATTTCCAACACGGTATTGATCAGCAGGCAGCCCAGGTGCGCGCGGCTGCCCTGCGCGGGCGTGACCCTGCCTTCGAAAAAAAGCCTGAGCGCCTCTAAAGGTGGATGTTCACCTAGCGCGCGCTGCAACAGTGCCTCGGCGCGCTGTGCGAATTCGTCCAGGCATTCGATGAAAAGATTGCGCTTGTCGCCGAAGGCTGCGTAGAAACTGCTACGCCCGATGCCCATGGCGCCGAGCAGTTCGGCCAAGGTGCCCGCCTGCTAACCCTTGTCCCAGAACAGGGCGAGGGCCTGGTCGCGCGCGATGGCGCGGTTGAACTCAAGTGGGCGAACCATGCCGAATTTTGTATCGATCCGTACATAACCACAAGCGCGCTGCGGCCGAAAATGCCGCGCGGCCGTGCCTACAAAGGTCGAGCCGCTGGGGGGGTGACATCACACGCATGGTGGGTGTCGGCCGCGACGGGATGACTGCGGGTTGTTTGAACATCAACCGCGGCAAACGCGGCATGCCGCTCGATATAGACAGCCCGGCGGGATTAGAGGCGGTGCATAAACTGGTGGCAACCGCGGACGTGTTCGTGCAGAACCTTCGCCCGCCTGCCGCTACGCATCTGGGCATGGGCGTCGATGCGGTGCGCGTCATCAGGCCGGACATCGTTTATTTCATCGCCGGCGCCATGTCCGACGCCCAATGGCGCGGCATGTGCACCGTGCTGGGACGACCCGCCAGAAAAGACGATCCGCGTTTCGATGACACGGCCGGCCATCGTCGAGCGAACGATACAGGCAAAAAAAACCCCGCAGTGCGGGGTTTTCAATTTCTACTTACGTAGTTCCAGCTTAAGCGCGGCGACGCAGGCTCACCAGCCCGAGCAGCGCAGAACCCATCAGCAACGCTGCCGGCGGCACCGGGATCGGCGAAGCCGTGACGAACAACTGACCGCGGATTTCACCTGCGGGGTTGGCTGCCGTATGGATGTTAACGTACGCCATTGTCGCGCTACCCACGAGGGCGGTGCCCGCCGTGGTCAGCATCGATATGCCGGGTGCGGTCAGAACTGTCGCGAGGGTGTAGGAACCAACGCCCGGCGCAAAAACCGTCGGTGCACCAAGATTCATAATCGCACTCGCAGTAGCGCCTGGCAGCGCCGGACCGTGAACGTGAGCAGCAACCGCTGACCCTGTCAGGCCCGCGAAGATGACATTCAGCGTAAAAAGGCCGGTGACGTCGTCAAGGGTTGCAGTCAACACGCCACCGCCAGGATAAAGGGCTGGCACTGTCGGCGCAGGGATTTCCTGGTTGGTGTTCAGCGCACCACCAAAACTCCACATGGCCGCGTTTGCGGTCAGTGGCAGCGCCAAAAAGGCGCCAAGTATCAATCCTA
>JAYUQF010000136.1:0-1966 GCA_043756885.1 Pseudomonadota bacterium | reverse complement strand
TTGGTAATACCGCCCGCACACCACGGGCCAAGGCCGAGGGCGGCCTTAAATACGAGCCGCGCGAAACCCACCGTTACAGCGTGGCAGAGCTCGAACATCTGGCCCACGCGATCGAGCACGAAGAACTACGGGCCGCGCTGCCCCGTTATTGGCAAGACGTGGACGTTGGCACAGCGCTGCAGCCGATGTTGAAGGGGCCACTGAATATAACCGACATGATTTGCTGGTACTCAGGCGGTGGCCACAGTTATCAGGCCCATCGTCGTGCCCATCAACATCGGCAGCGTCATCCTGCAGATGCATTTATCAATCCACAGACCGGTGCACAGGACAGCGCCGCGCGCGGCCATACCGAAGACAAAATGGCGCGCGAGGTGGGTATGCCAGGCGGTTATGACGTTGGCACGCAACGCATCTCGTGGTTAGGCCAGCTGCTTGGCAACTGGATGGGCGACGATGGTTTTATGCGCAAACTCTCGGTCAGTCTGCGCCGGCCGAATATTTTTGGTGATGTGTCGTGGTGCAAGGGGCAGGTCGTCAACAAGCGCATGGAAGAGGGTGCCCATGTTGTCGATGTCGAGCTGACTGTGGTTAATCAACTCGACGAGACCACCGCCACCGGCAGCGCTGTTGTTGTTTTGCCGGCGCGCTGAACGGAGCCCAAACATGGCTGACGAACATTTGCTGAGCGGGATACGGATCCTCGATTTGACCCGTGTACTGGCCGGCCCGACCTGCACTCGCCTGTTTGCCGAAATGGGCGCCGATGTGATCAAGGTTGAAGCCGCGCCCGCTGGTGAGATGGCGCGCGCGCTGGGCAAGTTGCGCAACGCGCGCAGCCTGCATCTCATCCAGCAGAATCTGAACAAGCGCAGTCTGTGCATCGATCTGCGCCAGCGCGAGGGCATGGATATCGTTCGCCGCCTGGTGCCACATTGCGACGTGGTGGTTGAAAATTTTCGCCCCAAGGTGCTGGCAGATCTGGGCCTGGGTTACGCGGCGCTGCAGAAGCTCCGCGCCGATGTGATCCTCTGTTCGATCTCAGCGTTAGGCCAGAACGGTCCGCTGGCGGACAAACCGGGCTACGACATCATCGCGCAAGCTTATTCCGGCGTGACCTCCATGATCGGTGAACCCGATGCCCTGCCATCGCTACCCAGTCTCGCGCTCGGTGATATCAGCACGGGTGTGCATGCCGCATTCGCGGTGGCGGCGGCGCTCATTCACCGGTTGCGTACCGGGCGAGGCCAGGCCTTGGATATCGCGCTGCTCGATTGTTATTACCACTACCATGAAGCGAGTGTGTATCAGGCCAGTGCCGGGTCGCTCGATCTCACCCGCGGAGGGCGTCATTACACCTATGTGTGCCCCAACGGTGTATTTGCGGTGAAGGATAGAGCGCTGGTTATCGTTGCTTTTTTACATCACTGGCCAGATCTCTGTGCGGCCATGGCGCGGCCGGACCTGCGTGACGACCCACGTTATGTAAATGATGCCGAACGGGTAGCACGACGCGATGAAGTCATCAGCATGATTGAAAGCTGGTTAGCCGGGTTTGCGGATGTCACTGCCGCCATCGCACATCTCGAAGCACACAATGTGCCTTGCGCGCCGGTTTTGAGCGTGAAAGAAACCCTGACGCACCCGCACTTTCTTGCACGTGGCACGGTGCGCACGGTGAACGATCCGGTGGCCGGCAGTTTTCAGATCCCGGGCATGCCTATTAAAACCTCGGACTATCCTGCTGACCCGCCCTATGTCGCGCCCTTGCTGGGCGAACACAATGGCGAGATCCTCACCGAGCTGCTGGCCATGGATAACAGCGAAATTGAAGCGCTGATGGCCCGCGGTGTGCTGGTTTGCGGCGCGAGTTAAGCGCGGCCTTAACGCTCGCCCGCGATCAGCACCCCTTGTCTGACAAGCGCAGCAATGCGCTGCACATCGTAGTCAAGCAGACGGGCCAGCA
>JAYUQF010000135.1:0-5029 GCA_043756885.1 Pseudomonadota bacterium | reverse complement strand
TGGCTTACATCGACGCGCAAGGAATAACTGAGCGAGAAGGGCTGATTGAGCTGCACCGTATGGATATCCGACGCCCGCAACTGATTGCCCTGGCTGCCTTGCAAGGTGGACAATAATGCGAACTCCACATCGGGGATAGGGAAAACACCTGACTGGTATTGCCCGATATCGAAGTCCCCTGCCCCACCACCGGGCACCCCGAGGTGCAAAGTTGCCTGCCCGCTATAGCCAGGATTGGTAATGGTGCCAACACCATCCGCAGTCATTACCACAGAGAAAGTCACGGGACCGGTCGCCGCGCTGTGCAACGTGAAAACGTCGGTCGCGCTCGCAATGATGAAGCCACCTACGCCAGTGCTCGGGTTGCCGTCCTCGATGCCCTCCGCAAGGACCCGCAATTTGCCGTTCGCCATATCCACCACACCGCGAACAGTGGCACTGGCGCCGGTCACCGAGTAGTCCAGTACGACCTCTTCGTACTCATAAAGACTGCCTGAAAACAGATTCCCCGGCGTGCCGGTGCCGTAATTAACCTCACCGTAGGGGGCGCAGCCGCCGACATTGAAAACCCCGGTGCAACTCAAAGGCGGGCCCGGGGCCGCGGAAGCTTGTTGTGCGCCCAACAACATGGCGGACGCCAATATCCTCCCCGATATCACGATGGGCGACATGCAAAAATGCTGTCTGCAGTTCATTTCAAGTCTCCTGGATTTGTGCCGAATATGCTCGACACATGCGGTATCGCTGGCCGAACCAAACTAAGAAGTTTATTTTCTGAGTATAGGCAGCGTATAGGCAGCGTATAGCACCTATTCGATGGTCGGGGCCCGCTCCTCGCCGAGGCCGACACCTGCGTTCGGTGTTCGTTCCGACGCGCTAGTCGCCTCAGAGTGTGTCACGGCGCCGGAACTCAGCCCAGTGCCTGTGCCAGGAACCCGGATCACCGATCGACAGGTATGCCTCTACATGAACATCCGAAGGAACAAGTCACAAACGCTGGCCGCCGCTACGGCCGGGATCAGCGAGCGCAGTGCACGCCGCATTGAAGTCGCCGTCGAACTGCCGTCCCAGCGCCCGCGTCGTTATCGCAAGTCACGGTGTCAGAGCTTGCCTTTTGCCTGCCTGGACTTTCCGACCTTGAGGTACAGGCAAGTGTGCTGTGGTGATTCTTTGCGCTCAGACTCAGTGTCCGCCGCGTTCCAGACCAGCCGATGCCGCTGCGCATCGACGATTGGATAAAAAGCAAAAGGCAAGCTCTGACACCGTTAATCTCGGATATGAGATGCATGCGTTGAGTTTCGGGGCTCGTCCAACCACAGCATAAGATCGCGGATCGCTTTGCGATCACGATCTATCCTTAATCGTTATGTCGTGTGTGTCTTGCGCCGCGCGATGTCGATCAATCCCAGCATCCCCGAGCCCAACAGCCACACGGCGGCGGGTACGGGGACAGTCGTAGGCACGGTAAGGTAGTTCACGCCACTCGCGCTTGTGTATGACGCTCCTGGCGTCAGGATGTCTATATAGAAATTCGCGGTTGAGCCGAACGAACCCACAGCGCCCGAGTCCGCATAATAAAGGCCAAATTGCGAAGAGTTGCTCGTGCACCAGATATTGCCCGGGATCATACAGCCGAGCGCCCTGCCGGCGAGGGCACTGGCCGTGGCATTGAGGAAACCGAAGATAGACACGTCAGTGTCACCCACAAAGGGGCGGGCGTCCTGTGACCATACGCTGACCACAACGCTGGTCGTTCCCGTGTCAAATAAGTCCACTCTCCCCACGTCAAGTATTTGGCGGATGAGAAGGGATGAGTCCACGGTCACAGATCCCAGCCCCGTTACCTGCGAGGACCCGCTAAGTATAGAAGTTAACATGACATCAACCTTGGTAAGGGGGCTAACGCCTGCCGGTGCTTTGATAAATAGCGTGTCAGAAAAACTGGCGTTAACGGTGCCGAAAGCGGATGCTTGGTAGTTATTATCGGTGGCTGCGCCGTTTCCGCTGCTGTCAGTATAGAGATAGCTCAACGGTGTCGAGTGTGCGAAGCCAGACACGCTTGCGCCGAGGGAGCCGACGCTGGCATGGCCAGCCGCGCTAGTCGTAGCTTGTTGTGTAAACTTGTGAAGAACAGGGCCACTACGGGGGGAAGGGTCAGTGATAACTTGAACCACGCCGGTTAGTGTGGTGCCGCTGCCGACGCACTCGCTGCTGGACAGGGTCGAGTCGGTGTGCACCTGGTTAGTGCTGGCGAAATGCGGGGCGCTAAAGTGAACGGCTGCGCCTGCGGTTGCACCACAGGATGTGGAGAAAGAGGCTGCCCATGCAGCCCCGGATGACAGAGCACCTACCACAGAGGCTATAGCCGCAGTGACCAAGATCGCTCGCTTAAATTGAATATTGATGTTCATGTCAGATCCCGATGGCGTTCGAACCGGGGAAATTCGAATCCGCGCTTGAGGCGAACCTAGGATGCAGGTCACCGCTGCGGCCGGACGTTAATGTTCGGTTTTCAAGCACCCCGGCCAACAAACCTGGGGTAATCGCTGCGCTAGCCGCGCCCGAAAATCCCAGCACCGCGATGAGTGTCAATACTTGAAATTGCTTGTTCATGTTCGTCGTCCTCTTAGGTATTGCACTGGAAAACACACTGAAGTGACCCCGCGTCCCAGACCAGCCGATGCCGCTGCGCATCGACGATTGGATAAAAAGCAAAAGGCAAGCTCCGACACCGTTACTCTCAGTTGACGGCCCTGCATGGGTGTGTAACCCGCCGACAGTTCGCGAACGCATAGTCCAGCGCTACGGCCTGGCAGCCCGTTGAGAACAGCGTAGTCAATTGTGACGCGCCGCACAGAACTCGCAACGGTTCGAGTCGGCAAAACGAGCGAGGGCCGGCCCGGTGCGCAGCTAGATGACTTATGCAGAGCGATTCACCGGCGAGGGAAGCGGCTACGGCGCCTGGCCCACGCTAAGCCGCTGAGTGCCGAACCGAACAGCCATATCCCGGCAGGCACTGGCACAGCGCTTGCCGGATTGAACTGCGCGAGGAATCCCGGGCTATCCGAGGTGAAGCCAAATCCCGGCGGCAGATCGACGCCCGTGATCTTGAACGTATTGGACAAATCGAGATCAACGCCACCGGCAACTGCGAATGCGCGTACATTGAGTGTCATGCTGAAATTGATGGCGTCACCGCTATCGACCAGTTGTGTCCAGCTGAACGGAATACTGAAGGTGCCGGGACCGCAGCAGAAGAACAGCAGATTGTCGTTAAACTCCGGGCTGTCGCCGAGATGCAAGGCATAGCTCAATTCCGCGTGATTGTCGAGAGACTGGAAATTGAACGGCGGTGGCGTGAGCACGCTGTAAGTGCCTTCCAGCACGGCGCTGAAGCTTGCCAGTCCTGGCGGTGCCGGGCCGGTAAGCGTGATTGCGCCGTCCATCGATGCCCCAGCGCCGGAGCCGGAATTGCGGCCGATCACGAAGCGGCTTGCCGCGACTGCGGCGCCCACCTTGGCTCTGAGCGTGCCTTTGAGCGCGTCGGCCTCGACCTCAGCGTACGATGAAGCATTGCCGGCGATGGCATCCACTGTGCGTGACGCGAAGCTGAAGCCGGTCGCGAGGCTGCCTTGTTCGTTTTTCTGGAAATCTATGCCGGACGGCAGGTCCGCCGCGAAGGCCGACGCGAAGACCTGTGCGGTAGCTGCGTAGCCGATGGTCGGCATCGCAAAGACGCCGGCGGCTAGGATCGAAATCAATTCAGTGCGCAAATGCATAATCATCGCCCTCAGGTCGGTGGACGGCGCGGTAGTTACGGACTCGCAATCCCAGCAATTGCAACTGGTTGGGCACGACGGGCGTGGCCACTCTGGTGGTGCACCCGGAGGCGATGACGGCGCGGACGTCTGAACACTACCTCAGCCGGGTTGCCAAGACCCGCACCAATTACGTGATGCGCCGCACATGTCGAGACAAAGTCATGCGGTCGAAGGCCGGCAGCAACAGCGGTTTCGCCATTGGCCGGCTCTGAGCTCGGAGTTTGAGAAAAGCGTGCTGCAACGGCGCGCGGCCAGTGGCCGACGCAGTGCCGCTGCCTTTTGATGTTCATGTCCGATCTCGACGACGCGCACGACATCCCACCACGATTGAACATGACACCCGAGCGGCAACAACGCCTGCTGGCCCTGCTGGCCGAAGCCATCGTCGCGGTGTGGCAAAGCGCGCAGGATAATGACCATGACGAAAGTTGATTTGGTCGCCAAGATCACGCCCGCGCATCAAGCCCGCAAGGCGGTGGTGTATTGGCGCCAGTCTTCACTCGCGCAAATTAAACACAACACCGAAAGCCAACGCTTGCAGTACGCACTCGCGGACTCGGCGAGCGCGTATGGTTTGGCGCACGTCGAGGTCATGGACTGTGATCTGGGCATGCGTGCTGCCGTCGGCGCGCCGCAACGCGCAGGCTTCAAACAGCTCCTCGCCAGCATCGCCCTCGGCGAAGTCGGTCTTGTGCTTAGCCGGGCACGGTCACGCTTGTCGCGCACCGACAAGGACGGGTGTCCGTCTGCTGGAGCTGAGTCAGATTTTCAATACCTTGATCGGCGATGCGAACAATCTCTACGATCTGAATCGAATGGACGAGCAGTGGGTGCTCGGCATCAAGGGCACACTGAGCGTGGTCGAACTTAACACCTTGAAGCTGCGTCTACAGCACGGCCGTGAGGCGAAGGCCAAGCGCGGCGAACTCGGGCGTTGCCTGGTGTTCAGCAAGTTTGCACAGCTCGACAGTGTCCGCCAGACGCTCCGGTGGTTTCACGAGGCGCACATCGAGCTGCCGGCCAACAAAGCGCGCGGGGCTCGCTTTGAGATGTGGCGCGCGGCTGGATAGTCTCCCTCGATGCCGATATCGGCGCGGTGCGCTGGAAGTTCGAAACACCCAGGCCGATGGTGCCCGGCATCGTGCCGATGGCCGGCGGTGTGATCTTCGCTGCGAACCTGCCGCCGATCTATGCGGTGCGGTGCGGTT
>JAYUQF010000134.1:0-5033 GCA_043756885.1 Pseudomonadota bacterium | reverse complement strand
GCGATCCCCAACGCCAGTGCTTTTTCGAGCTTGCTCCCTGCATCCTCCCCTGCAACCACCAAGCTGGTCTTTTTAGATACCGATCCCGCCACATGGGCGCCCAAGGCTTGCAGACGCTGTTTAGCCTCGTCCCGAGAAAGTGTCGACAGGGTGCCTGTCAAAACAAAAGTCAGTCCCTTGAATGGCAATGTTTCAGCGCGCGTCACTTCCACCTCGGGCCAGTGCAGGCCGCCCTCGTCCGCCGCGCTTAAGGTCTTAAGCAAAGCCTGATTGTGTGCGTCGGCAAACCAGGTGCTGATACTGGCCGCTACGATTGGACCGATATCGTTAACCGCCTCGAGTTCTTCAGGGGTGGCGGTGGCGATACGTTCGAGTTTGCCGAAGGCAGCCGCGAGATTCGCGGCGGTCGCTTCGCCCACATCTTTGATGCCGAGGGCAAAAATCAAGCGTGCGAGGGTTGTTTCCGTGCTGCGCTTGATCGCGTCGATAACGTTCTGGGCCGATTTTTCCCCCATACGATCGAGCGTGCACAATATTGCCGCGGTCAACCGGTACAGGTCAGCAACGCTACTGATCAAATCTTTTTCCACCAACTGCTCAATCAACTTTTCGCCCAGGCCTTCGATATCCATCGCGCGCCGCGATGCAAAATGCATAATGGCCTGGACCAGGCGCGCGCTGTCCTGATCAGGAACGCTGGCTGGTAATTCGTAGGGGCGGCTGTTCTGCGGGCGGGCTTCCAGTACCACTCTTACGACCTCGGGGATAACATCACCTGCGCGACGCACCACCACCGTGTCTCCGACCCGTACGTCTTTACGCCGGATTTCGTCGGCGTTGTGCAGGGTTGCATTGGTTACCGTAACACCCCCAACCAACACCGGTTCTAGCCGCGCAACCGGCGTCAGTGCGCCTGTGCGTCCCACTTGCACGTCAATGCCAAGCACGCGCGTGGTGCGTTCGTCGGGAGGAAATTTAAACGCTACCGCCCAGCGCGGCGCGCGCGCCACAAAACCCAGCCGCCACTGCTGCTCCAGCGCATTGACCTTGTACACGATGCCATCAATTTCATAAGCAAGCTGGTCGCGCCGCGATGCCAGTGCATGGTAGTAGGCCAGACTCTGGTCGATGGAATTGACGATGCGGCTCTCGGGAGAGGTGCGCAGGCCAAGCTCACGCAAAAATTGAAGGGTCGCAAGCTGTGTCGGCGGGCGCTCAAAGCCCTCCAGCTGACCCACGCCATAACAACACATCGTCAACGGACGCGTCGCCGTGATGGCCGCATCAAGCTGGCGCAAACTGCCGGCGGCAGCATTGCGTGGGTTGGCAAATACTTTGAGTCCCGCAGCTTGCTGCCGCTTGTTCATCGCAGCGAAACCCTGCTTGTCCATATAAATCTCACCACGCACCTCGATGCTCGGCGGTGCCGTTCGCAAGCGCAAGGGAATGGCGCGAATGGTACGCACGTTATGGGTAACGTCTTCACCGGTCGTGCCGTCACCGCGCGTCGCGGCGCGCACCAGCAGGCCATGTTCGTAGATGAGACTGATAGCCAGACCGTCGAGCTTGGGCTCAGCCACTAACTCCAGCTGCTCGACACAAAGCTGCTGGGCGCAGCGGCGGTGAAATTCACCAAACTCCTCAGCGTCGAACACGTTAGACAGAGACAGCATGGGCAGCGGGTGCCGCACAGCGCGAAACTGTGCCGCAGGCGCTGCTCCCACCCGTTGAGTAGGCGAGTCGCTCGAAATCAGATCAGGGTGTTGGGCTTCGAGCACTTCCAGCTCACGCAGCAAAACGTCGTAGTGCGCGTCGCTTATCAGCGGGTCGTCAAGAACGTAATACCGGTAGCTGTGTTGCTCCAGTTCGCGCCTTAACTCAAGCGCGCGATGCTGCTCATGGTCAGTGGCGGGCATGGGCAAAAAGAGCCGCCCGTTTGCGCAGCCGTGCAATGCTGGGCGCATCCAGCAGATGTTTGGGATCGACGTAGAGTTCACCGCCGGTCAGTTCGGTCAGGCGTTGGGCAGTATTGAGCAACAGCTCAAAGGCGACCGGTCCGTCGAGTGGCCCCGGAAGTTGCAAAAACAAGGCAACACCAGCGGTGCGAAAGGCTTCAATCTTGCGCAGATCGAATGTGCCTGGTTCGAACATATTGGCAGCACTGAAAACTGGCGCCTGGCATTTAAGTTCGCCCGCACCAAAGTGATGAAAGATGTCCATTTCACCAAATTGCATGCCGACGGAATTCAAAGCCTTAACGAGTGTAGTGCCGCTGAACTGCTTGCCTTCATGAGCCCGCACATAAAGCGAAATCAAGCCTGAGTCGGGCGCCGGCGCGGGTTCTTTGCTGGCGCGGCGACGTGACGTCGAGGTGTCGGGCACAGGCGCTGCGGGCGCCCCGCCGAACATATCGAGCTGGTCGCTACGTTTACGCGCATTGCTGACCTCCACCGGCGGGACGTTGTCATTGCGTACCGCCGGCAGCTCCAACAGTGCCTCGTGCTGGGGTGGCAGTACCAGCGCGTTCGGAAAATGGATCAGTGGGCCCGCGACCTCGTCGTTTATCTGCACAGACGCTAGCTCAGGTTCGAGGTCCTGCTCGGGTCGCGGTAGATTGGGCGTTGCAGCCGCTGCGGCCCGTGCAGCACCGAGCAGACCTTTACGTGGCGGCGGTTTGACCGGTGGCACGTCGTCGGGCGAAAGCGTGCGGATGGCGATAATCTCATCATAACCTTCACCCCGCGCGGACAGGCGCGGCTCATGGCCGTCTTCGCCCGTTCCGTCAAACCGCTGCAGGGAATCCGGAGGGGTGAAGCGTCGGTCGAAGTTCAGGCGTGAATCGCGGCGGCGTTTATAGGCCGTAAAGCCATAAACCGCGGCGACGATGATCGCGCCGATGATGAGCAGGATGGTACGCAGGGTCATCGCAGCTCCGACTCTCGCCTCAGGCAGTGGCCGCGAGCTGGACCGCCTCTTCCATATTGACCGCAACCAAGCGCGATACACCCGCTTCCTGCATCGTCACGCCGATCAGTTGCTCGGCTATTTCCATGGTGATCTTATTGTGGGTAATGAACAGGAACTGCACCGAGCGTGACATCGAACGCAGCATCTCCGTCAGACGGATCACATTGTTGTCATCGAGCGGCGCATCAACTTCATCGAGCAGACAAAACGGCGCCGGATTCAACTCGAAGATCGAAAAAATGAACGAAACTGCGGTCAAGGCCTTCTCGCCGCCAGAAAGCAAATGAATGGTGCTGTTGCGCTTGCCTGGCGGGCGCGCCATGACGGTCACACCGGTCTCAAGCAGGTCTTCGCCAGTCAGTTCCAAATAGGCGTGGCCACCACCAAACAGCACCGGGAACAAGGCCTGCATGCCGTTGTTGACCTTGTCGAAGGTTTCGCGAAAACGTGAACGGGTTTCGCGATCAATTTTACGGATTGCCTCCTGCAGCGTATCCAGCGCCTCGCTCAAATCGGCATGCTGGCTGTCGAGATAGGTCTTGCGTTCGGACAACTGGGTAAATTCGTCGATGGCGGCCAGATTGATGGGCCCCAGGCGCGCAATGCGCCCCGCGAGCTTTTCCAGCTCTTCTTGTATGGATTCTTCGCTTTCGCCCTCGCTCAAGGCGGCGATCGTCGCCTCCAGATCTTCGCCGGTCTGCGCAAAACGACTGACCTGTTCCTGCATCCGCACTTCGAGTGCACGCTGGTCAAGACGAGTCTGTTCCAGTTGTTGGCGCTGCTCGCTGGTCGCCTGTTCAACTTCGGCCCGTTGCGATGCGTCGCGCTGGGTAACGGCATCCAGTTCGCCCAGCGCGCGACGGGCACCCGCCAAACGATTCTCCGCTTCGAGCCGGTCGCGCAGCGCAATATCGAGTTGACCGCGCATGTCGACACGCGGCTCCTCGTGGGCCGCGATTGCCATCGCAATGTCGCTGCGGCGTCGCTCCGCGCCCTCGCGAGCGCCACCGTTACGCGCCAAGGCTTCGTCCAGGGTGGCGCGGCGAGAACGGAGTTGTTCGATGTTCAATTCGAGCTGGTGGGCGGCGTCGCGCAGATCGCGCCACTGCTGGCGCGAGGTGTCGAGACGTGTCTGGATGGCACCACGCGCGTCGCTGATCTGGGTCCGCCGGTGTGCGTGTTCCGCCAGCGCCTGCTCGGCTTGTTCGCGTTCGATTTTGAGCTGACCAAGATTGTCCCGATGACCCGTGGACAGCTGGGCCAAGCGTTCAAGCTCGGCCGCAACGTCACTGGCGCGCGCCTGACGACGTTGGAACTCGGCTTCGAGCCGCGCCAGCTCCGAGCGCTGGCGCGACAAGGCCTGCACCCCGGCATCGAGCTGCTCAGTGTGTTTGTGCTCGTCCTGCTCCAGGGCCTTGATCCGGCCGCGCAGCGCGTCGCCCTCCAGGCGCAGTGTGCCGATGTGGGCATCGTGTTTGGAGAGCCGTGTGCTCAGTTCTCCGATAACGCGCTCGCGGCTCAGAATGCTGTCGGCCTCGGCCTGACCACCCGCCACCTGCACCCAGTTGGCGCCAAATAGCGTGCCGTCGGCCAGTACCACCACCTGCTCGGCTTGCAGGCGCTCGCGCAGAGCCAATGCCGCCTGCGCGTTCGCCGCCACGTACACGCCGCTCAACAGCGGGCGCAAGTCAATCTTGCTGGAGATTTTGCTCAGTAAAGTTTGTGCTTCAAAGCTGGCCGCAGTACCAGCAGCGAGCGACAAATCGACGACCGTCAAGCCAGCTGCCGCTTGGTCGAAGCCGCCGGAATCGCGAATGCGTGAAGTCAGGTCAGGTCCGCACAGCGCGCCGAGCGGAATGCGTAGCGCCGCTTCGAGCGCTAATTCCCAACCTGCTTCGATGTCGACAAATGCGGCCAGACGCGCGAGATTGTCGATACCGCGTGCCTTGCAGAAAGCCTCCACCACCGCCTGGTCATTGCCATAAGCCGCTTCCTGCAGCGCCTGTAATGACGCCTGCCGACCACGCAATTGCTGCAACTCGGTCTGCAACTCATGCAGCGTGCTA
>JAYUQF010000133.1:0-1973 GCA_043756885.1 Pseudomonadota bacterium | reverse complement strand
TTTCTTGGCAAGGGCTGGGCCATTGACCGCGAAACGCGCCCGGCAAGCAACCGCGCCACCCTCGGTGCTGACGAGATTATTTCCGCCTGGGTCCTTAGGGTAGGATGTTTGCCGGTGTATTCAGTCAGGCGAGCAAAAACATGAACGCAGAAGATCCGGGCAGTTTCGAAATCGACCGCGCCAGCCATCCGCTGCGTTATAGCGTGCTGATTGCGTTTACCGCCGTGTTGCTGCTGGTGGCGGGACTTATGTTCTTCTGGGATGACGAGCCAGCTCTGTTCGATGCGCGCGCGGCGGCCCGCAAGCATGTGACCTCGGCTGACGATGCCGGCATTACCGGTGTAACCACGGCCGCTACCCTGGTGCAGGTGGCACAAACCCTGCTCGATAAACGGGGTGGGTATTTGTCCAACGATCGCCTGCCACCGGGGCTGTTGATGGATAACGTGCCAAATTGGGAATTTGGTGTGCTCACGCAGGTGCGCGATCTGGCCAAAGCCCTGCGCAATGACTTCAGCCGTTCCCAGACGCAGTCCAGCGAGGATGCCGACCTGGCGGTCGCAGAGCCGCAGTTCAATTTTGATAACGGCTCGTGGGTGCTGCCATCTTCGGAAGGTGAGTATCGCAAAGCGATCACTTCACTGCAGCGTTACCTGAACCGTCTGGTCGACGACAACCACGAAGATGCGCAGTTTTATGCGCGCGCCGACAATCTCGCTGACTGGTTGGCCATCGTCGAGAAGCGGCTGGGTAGTTTGTCGCAACGCTTGAGTGCGTCGGTGGGTGTGTCGCGGGTTAACGTCGACCTCGGTGGTGATAGCGGCGGTGGCCAGTCCAAACCACGCGCCACACAAATGGATATCAAAACACCGTGGACCAAGCTCGACGACGAGTTCTACGAAGCACGTGGTGCGACCTGGGCTTTAATCCAGTTCCTGCGTGCCATTGAAATAGATTGCCATTCGGTACTTGAAAAAAAGAACGCCCTGGTCAGTGTGCAGCAGATCATTCGCGAACTGGAGTCCACCCAGGCTCCGATCTGGAGCCCGGTGATCCTGAACGGCACGGGTTTTGGTTTTGTCGCCAATCATTCGCTGGTGATGGCCTCGTTCATCTCACGCGCCAATGCGGCGGTGATCGACTTGCGCAATCTGCTCTCCAACGGCTGAGCATGGCCAAACGGACAGCATCATGACGGCCGTAGTGCGCAGCGAGCGCCTGACAACCGAGGCGGATGCCGCTGCAATGCTGGTAGACGGTATGACTATCGCTATCGGCGAGCCGGCGCCCATGGCCATGGTGCGCGCCATTATTCGCCGTGGACTGCGCGATCTGACGGTGATAGCCAGCGGTCTGCATCTCGATATGCTGATAGCCGCTGGCTGCGTGAAAAAAACCATCAGTTATTACGCCGGTGGCGGCTTTGGTGTGGCGGTGGCACCCGCATTCCGGCGCGCAGCGGAAGGTGGTCACATCGAAGTTTGGGAGTGCGAAGAAGGCATTCTCACCAGTGGGCTGGAAGCGGCGGCCAAGGGCCTGCCGTTTTTGCCCTGGCGTGGTGGCGTGGGCACCTCACTGCCGCAGGTTAATCCCGATCTCAAGATCATGTGCGACCCGATCGCCGGTGAAACACTACTAGCGGTGCCCGCCATTGCGCCCGATGTGGCGCTGTTGCATGCGGCGGGTGCCGATGTTTATGGCAATGTTGTGCATAGTGGTGGCCCGGGTTGGCTGGATTTGTTTTTGCAGCGTGCTGCCGATCGCACCATCGTGCAGGTGGAAAAAATCATTCCCAACGAAGCGGTGCGCGCCGATCCCTGGGCCACCACCATTGCCCGCGCCGATGTTGTGGTACGCATGCCCTATGGTGCGCATCCCTATTACAGTCGCGGCCACTACGTGCAGGACAGTGCGCTGCTGCAAGACTATGTGCGTGCCGCCGAACACGATGGCGCGGCGCTGGAGGATTTTCT
>JAYUQF010000132.1:0-5040 GCA_043756885.1 Pseudomonadota bacterium | reverse complement strand
GCACCAGCGCGTCATTGGTCGAGGTATCACCATCTACCGTGATACGGTTGAAGCTCAGTTCAGTTGCGCGCCGGGCAATGCTGCGCCATACGTCGGCACTGGCCGTGGCGTCGGTCGCAACATAGGCCAGCATGGTCGCCATGTCGGGCTTGATCATACCGCTGCCCTTGGCGATGCCAGTGACGGCGAAACGCGTCTGTGCATGCCGCACTTCGACACTGCGCAGTTTTGTGCACGTATCGGTGGTCATGATCGCAGCGGCGGCGGCTTCCCATGCATCAGACTCAAGTGTGGCGACCAAGGCCGGCGCAGGCGCGGTTAAGGCCACCGCATTCAGTTGCTGGCCGATTACGCCCGTTGAAAACGGCAGTACATCGCGCGTCGCGCAGCCCGCCGCCGCCGCTATCGCTGCGCATACGTCCAGGCAACGCTCTTCACCCAAGGTGCCCGTGCCTGCATTGGCATTGCCCGCATTGATGATTAGATATAACGAGCGGCCATCGGCCCAGTGCTGGCGCGCGATGGTAACGGGTGCGGCACAAAACTTGTTGCGCGTGAACAGGCATTCAACGGTTGCGCCGGGCGCTACCTCGATAAGCGTTAGATCGCTACGATTTTTATAGCGTGTTCCTGAGGCCCCCGTTGCGAGGCGGATACCGGCGATTGCGCGCGGCTGCGCGTCGGATAGCGGCGAGTTAGTCGAGTTTGCCATGACACTGTTTGTACTTTCTGCCCGATCCACAGGGGCACGGTTCGTTGCGACCGACCTTACGGCCGTCGCGAACATAGGGTGCCTGCAAATTGACATCATCGTCAGGCGCGCGCGCGGCTAGCGGCTCGTCGGCGCCCGACTGATAGTGATATTCCTGTTGCTCAGCGAGCCGGCGCTGTTGCTCCTCGACTGCTTCGATGTCCTCTTTGGCGCGCACCTGCACCTTTGACAAGATACCAATCAGGTCGCGAGTCATCTCGTCCAACATGCGAGAGAACATCTCGAAGGCTACGCGCTTGTACTCTTGCTTGGGATTTTTTTGTGCGAATCCCTGCAGATGAATACCCTGGCGCAGGTGATCCATCGCGGCTAAATGTTCCTTCCAGTGATTATCGAGCACCTGCAGCATGATGCCCTTCTCGAAGTTACGCATATCGTCAGCGCCAACCTGCTCTTCTTTGGCGGTGTAGGCATCCTTCACTACCTGCAATACGCGCTCCCGGATGCCTTCTTCGTCGAGAGCGTCGTCCTGCTTGACCCACAAAGCGACATCAGCGCTCACAGCGAACTCGGCTTCGAGCGCCGCTCTGAGACCGGGGAGATCCCAAGTCTCATTAAAACTTTGCGGCCGAATATGAGCGTCGATCAACGCGTTAACTACGGCGGAGCGGATACCCTGAATAATCTCCAAGATAGTCTCAGCCTCCATCACATCACGACGCTGCTCGTAGACGTGCTTGCGTTGCTCGTTGGCTACGTCGTCAAATTCAAGTAGCTGCTTACGAATGTCAAAGTTGCGACCTTCAACCTTGCGCTGGGCGTTTTCGATGGCCTTACTAACCCATGGGTGCTCAATCGCCTCGCCTTCCTGCATGCCAAGCTTCTGCATAAGGCCGGCGACGCGCTCCGAGGCAAAGATGCGCATGAGGTTGTCTTCCAGCGACAGATAGAAGCGGCTTGATCCGGGATCGCCTTGGCGGCCCGAGCGGCCACGCAGCTGATTGTCGATGCGTCGTGACTCGTGACGCTCGGTACCAACAATATGCAAGCCTCCAGCAGCGAGCGTCTGTGCCTGGCGTTCCTGCCAGGCTGCACGCACCGCGGCTACTTGATCTGCATCGGCATCACCCAGTTCAGCCAGTTCGGCACCGAGATTGCCACCGAGCACGATATCGGTACCGCGGCCAGCCATATTGGTCGCGACCGTCACACTGCCAGGACGGCCGGCCTGCGCCACGATCTGCGCTTCTTTCTCGTGAAACTTGGCGTTTAAAACTTCGTGTTTGATGTTCTGCTTCACCAGCAATTTGGACAGAAATTCAGAGGTCTCGATGGACGTCGTGCCAACCAGCACTGGCTGACCGCGTTGTGCGCAGTCTTTGATGTCATCGATGATGGCGTCGAACTTTTCTTTGGGTGTCAAAAAGACCAAATCGCCGCGATCATCGCGAATCATGGGTTGGTGAGTAGGGATGACCACCACCTCGAGCCCGTAGATCTCCTGGAATTCATAGGCCTCGGTGTCGGCGGTACCGGTCATGCCAGACAACTTCTCGTAGAGGCGGAAATAGTTCTGATAAGTGATGGAAGCCAGGGTCTGGTTTTCCGCTTGGATAACAACCCTTTCTTTTGCCTCGACCGCCTGATGCAACCCTTCCGACCAGCGCCGGCCCGGCATTGTGCGGCCGGTAAATTCGTCGACGATGACGATCTCGTTATCCTTAACTACGTAATCGACATCCTTCTGGAACAACGCGTGAGCGCGAATGGCCGCATAGATATGATGCATCAAGGATATATTGGTCGCACTGTAGAGACTGTCGCCTCCCGCCAACAATCCGATCTCGGTCAGCAGGTTCTCGACCCGTTCGTGGCCGGCCTCAGTCAAGTGCACCTGCTTCGATTTTTCATCGACAAAATAATCGCCCGGTCCTTCGCCCTCGTCCTTGGCTGCGGTCGCCAGTTGCCGCTCAAGCTGTGGGATCAGCACATTGATGCGTGCATACAGGTCACTGCGATCGTCGGTTGGTCCGGAGATGATGAGCGGAGTGCGGGCTTCGTCGATCAGGATCGAGTCGACTTCATCGACGACAGCAAAGGCGTGGTCTCTTTGCACCCGCTGGCTGGGGTGAAACGCCATATTGTCGCGCAGATAATCGAAGCCAAGTTCATTATTGGTTGCGTAGGTAATAGCGCACGCGTACGCGCGTTGCCGGTCTTGGTTGGCCATGCCGCTCAGGATGATCCCCACCGACATATCCAGGGCGTTATACAACCGGCCCATCCATTCGGCGTCGCGTTTGGCCAGGTAATCGTTGACGGTCACGACATGCACTGACCGACCGGACAACGCGTTCAGGTAGGCCGGTAGTGTTGCAACCAGGGTTTTACCTTCGCCAGTGCGCATTTCGGCGATGCGTCCCTGATGAAGAACCATGCCGCCTATCATCTGCTCGTCGAAATGCCGCATGCCCAGCACCCGTTTGCTGGTTTCGCGCGTCACGGCAAAGGCTTCTGGCAGAAGATCATCCAGGGTTTCGCCGGCGGTATACCTGTCGCGCAATTGCGTGGTTTTACCACGCAGTTGCTCATCGCTCAGGGCAACGATGCTGCTTTCCAACTGATTGATAGCCTGCACATTCTTTTGCATGCGCTTCAACAGCCTGTCGTTGCGACTGCCGAATACCGACTGAATGATGCGTGCAGGAAGTGACTTTGAGCTTGCGGCCATGGGGATGCGCTGGATGTAAAAAAGGGTGCCGACAGGTCAACCACTAACTAGGCTGGCTATGGCGGCGGGCTTATTGTAGCAAAGGCAAACCCAGATCCCGCGCCTTCGTGGGGTCAGCTCTGGTGCTGTTAGGCAACTAGCGCCGCAGGACTGTACCCGCCTGGACACGCAGTTGAGATCGGTTACCGACAAACTTCAGAGGGTCGACCCGCTTGCCATCGTGAACTACCTCAAAATGCACGTGTGGCCCGGTGCTGCGCCCCGTTGATCCCAACAGTGCAACAGCCTGATTCTTCTTGACCGTCTCGCCGACGGCAACGAGATTTGCGCGGTTATGGGCGTAGCGGGTGATATAGCCGTTGCCGTGACTTATTTCGACTAGATTGCCGTAACCCCAGCGCTCACCCGACCAGGTAATTATTCCGGCCGCCACTGCACGTACCGATTCGCCAGGCTTGCCGGCAAAGTCGAGACCATCGTGAAATTCGTGACCACCGGTCATGGGGTCGGTCCGATACCCGAAACCAGACGAAATCCAGCCGTTCGCTAGGGGCTGTCCGGCTGGCTTCATATCGTCGTGGAGTTGTCTATTTTGCATAAGGGCTTCGAGCGACCCCAGGCGATCATCGCGCAGTTGGACTTCGCTCTTGAGAGAATCGAGATTAGCAAGCAAGTCGATCCATTGGGGTGCTTGCAGGCTAGCGCTTTGTGGGCCACCAATTGCAGGTTCATGACCGAAATCGAATTCGGCGACGTCGATTCGAGCCGATTTAGCAACTCGCTCGGCCACCGCGTCAAGGCGAGTCAGCTGCGACTGCAACCGTCCAATCGCGCCAGACAGCGAACTGAGATCGGCATTCATGTCTAAGCTGAGCGAATTGAGAAACTTGCGCTGGTTGATGACTTCCCGTTGCCAAATCTGGGTTGAGCGTTCCGGGTTGTTAAGGATCTCTTCGACCATGGCATTTCCGCCGCGTGCATAACCCCAATAGGCTAGGCTGGAAGAGCCGCCCACCAACAATAACGCCAGTAGTGTTAACACTGACCAACTCAGGCGCAACCGCGCAGTTGTGCCGCGGGATTTTGATAGGATGATTATTTCCATGACAATAAGTGAGCAGCGGCTATGCCAGCCATAAAGTCCGGCCGGTCGTTGTGAGCACCCCTCGGTCGGTTTTCGACATTGTCTCCAGATTTTCGCAACTAAAGCAATTGACCGATCGCGCCCATCGGTTACGTGACTTGAATCAGTCGTTGCTGTCCTGCGTCCCGCCGCCTTTGGTGGAACATGTGCAGCTGGCAACTATCCGCGATGGTTGTTTGATATTGCAGGCCGAGGGCTCAGCCTGGGCCGCGCAGCTGCGATTCAAAACGCCGGAAATACTGGAAAAACTCCAGGCTCACCCGGAATTCGGTGAGGTCCGTAGTGTGCGAGTACGCAACGTCGTTGCTTCGCGGCCCAAGCTTAAACCGCCGCAACGGCGACATATGAGCCAGGTTGCCGCGGAAGTCCTACGCAATGAGGCGCGCTGCACTGGTGATGCGAAGATTCGTGCCGCGCTTGAGCGCCTGGCGCGACATGCTTCAGATTAGAGTT
>JAYUQF010000131.1:0-5059 GCA_043756885.1 Pseudomonadota bacterium | reverse complement strand
GATCCATGCCGAGCTGTTGAAAGGCTGGAGCCAAGGCCTGCGCTGCCTGCAATTTGTCGCCTAACGCGGTTCCGGCGAGTAGTGCACTGGCAGCATTGGCCGTTGGAGAGCCGCCGACATTGGCACCCAACGCACCGGCCGCGACCCCCGCCAAGCCAGCCTGCCCACCGGGTACCACCCCGCCTAATGACTGGGACAATTTATTGCGCGCGGCGCCCTTCAGCGCATCCGCGGGCGATGGTGCTTGACCCAAGGCCGCCGCCGCGAGAACGTTGCTCGTCGAACCGCCACCAGCCAAGCCGGCTATTGCCGCGCCCTTGGCCGAACCGCCACCAGCCAGGCTTGCCAACGCCGCACTTTTTGCCGATCCGCCGCCGGCCAAACCTGCTAACGCAGCGGTTTGACCCGCGCCCGGAAGTGCAGCCGTTGCGGGCGCTTCGTTTGGCAGAAAGACCGGTGCAGCGCCGAGATAGTTATCGAGGCCGGGCACCACGGTCCGCAGTTTCTGGAAGTTCTCTGGTGTCATCTGTGCGCGGGCCAGTTTGAATATCGAGCCCGCACCACCGTCAGCCTGAGGTTGGCTGACGCCAACCTGGGCGATCAGCAGATCCGTTAAAGCGCCCGCTTTGACCAATGCGGGCAAGAGTGCCAGGCACAACAGCGTGGCAAAGCGGATACGCGGAGCTTTAACGTGCAGCATAACGAACTCCATTCGTGGTCGAAAAAACTGCCCAGGATGATCGCCTATCCTGCCGACGGAAGATAGCTACGTGGCGCGCATGACGCGTTATGCTGCGGCGGCTGCGTGCGTGCGCCCGGCATAGATGCTCACCTCACGGTTCCAGGAGATCAACAACAATGCCCGGACCACTGCACGGATTTCGCGTCGTCGATTTGACCTCAATGATCTCCGGCCCACTCGCGACCATGACCCTGGCCGATCAGGGCGCCGAGGTCATTAAGGTCGAAAATCCCGATGGCGGAGATTATGTGCGGCGCGCCGGGAATCGGCGCGGGGATTTTTCGGCGGCCTTCCTCAACAACAATCGCAATAAGCGCTCCCTGGCACTTGACCTTAAAGACCCGCGCGGTGTGGCGCTGCTGCTCGAACTGGTGAAAAGCGCCGATGTGTTTGTGCAGAACTTCCGGCCTGGCGTAATCGAACGGATGGGCTTGGGGGAAGATACGGTGCGCAGCATGCGTGCGGACATTGTTTATGTCTCGATTGCGGGCTTTGGCTTTGAAGGACCCTATGCCTCTCGTCCGGTTTATGACCCACTCATCCAGGCGGTCTCCGGACTGGCCACCATTCAGGCCGGCTCTGATGAGGCCCGCCCGCGCCTGGTGCGCACCATCGTGCCGGACAAAGTCAGCGCATTGGTGGCGGCCCAGGCGATCACCGCCGCACTCCTGTCCCGTGCACGTGATGGTGCAGGTCAACACGTACGCCTCGCGATGCTCGATGCCATCGTCGCATTTTTGTGGCAATCCGACATGGGCGCACAGACCTTGGTCGACGCCAATATCCCGCAACAGTCAGCAGCAAGCTTCATCGATTTAATCTACGAGACGGCAGCTGGGTATATCAGCGTGGCGGTCATGTCTGACCGTGAGTGGCGGGCGCTATGCCGCGCACTGGAGACACCCCAGTGGCTAGATGATCCGCGATTTGCAACACCGGCCCTGCGCGATTGCAACATCGATGCCCGACTTGAGATCATCCAGGAACGATTACTGTCCAGGCCCGCCGTCGAATGGCTGGCGCGCCTCGAAGCCGAAGGCGTGCCCTGCGCACCGGTGCTGACGCGCAATGAAATGATTGAGCACCCGCAAGTTGTCGCCAACGAGCTGGTGCAGGTTTATGAACACCCACAGGCGGGAGCTGTTCGTCAAACACGCCCAGCGGCAAGATTCTCGGTGACCCAAAGCGGCATTCGGCATGGAGCGCCGATGCTCGGGGAAGATAGTGAAGCTATCCTTACTGAACTCGGCGTGGAGACAAGTCAGATAGCGGCGTTAGCGCAGGCAGGCGTGATTCGAATGTTATCGCGACCAGCAAAACCTACTGGGTGTTGAGGGTCTGTAGACCTGCTTGCGTTGAAAAATATTTCCCCATTTTGACCATATCTTCGTCGGTAAGGCCTAAGGCCTTGACCTGCATATTCATGATCGGATGGTTACGGCGGCCATCACGGTAGTGCCTGAGAGATTCCACAATGTAGTCGGCGTGCTGGCCCGCCAGCATGGGGTAGTCGGCCGCTAGTGGTTTATCACCTTTTTCGCCGTGACAGGCACCACAGGCCTTGAGCTTGTCGTCGTAACTTAAACCATTGGTGGCCGGGGCAGCGGCTTCCTCTGCACTGGTCAGGCCGGTGAGCGCAGCCAGGCCGAGCGCACAGATGATTGCAGAAATTGATTTTGTGTTCATAGGTATTACTCCGGCGACCTTGGCTGCGACTACTTGCGGTAGCTTTCGATGTAGGCGCCGATATCGGCCATGTCCTGGTCGCTCAGGCCCGACGCGTTCGCGTGCATGGTGCCATGCTCACGTGCGCCGTCGCGATACTGTTTAAGCGCCGATTCGATGTACTTGCCGCTCTGCCCACCGAGTTTCGGCACGTGGTAACTGGGATACACATTGAAATAACCCGGCACGGCGTGGCAGCCCAGGCACGTTTCCGCCTTCTTGCGTCCGACCGCAGCATCACCTTCGGCGAAGGCACTGGCGGCCCCCGCCAGCAGCAGGACAGCGGTTAGAACCGAGCTCTTACGCAACTTCATCTGATACCCCTTCTGCCGGCTTGGTCGCCAACGGCGGTAGCGGCCACAGTCAACCTGTGGTCGTCATAAAAACTACTTAAGACCCTGGTCAAACACTCTCTACATTCGGCCGTTCGTGAGCGGCCGCAGCGGCGTTGCATTTCTTGGCAATAGCCCGCCATTGCCGGCGAAACGCGCCAGGCAAGCAACCTCTCACGAACACCCTCGGTGTTGACGAGATAATATTGACCAGGGTCCTTAGTCTGACAGGCGCGTGCATCGCACTCTGTTGGCCCCGCATGAGACACTCGCCTTGCGCTGCTGCTCATTGGATTGCTACAAGGACCAGTGCCGCGCGGCCGCGCGAATACTACTAGACCCGCCTACGGAGTGGAAGCAAGTCATCACCGTTTACATCCTGTAGGATGCGCCCGCTCCACAAACCATGCCACGCCAGGTCATGTTAGAACTCACCGCTTCACGCATCGCTGTGGCCATCGTACTGCCTGCATTGGCGGGCTGCGAGGATAGCACTCGCAGCGATGACTATTTTCCGCTCACGCCTGGCAGCCAGTGGCAGTACCACATCGAACGAACCACCATGGATGGCACCGGCCAGCAGCGCTACCTCATCAAAGTTGAGACGCCCTCACCTGATACATCTGCTGATCTGCGCAGCCGCGTCACGTTTGATGGCCAGCGCTTCCAATACAAACTGACGGACGAGGGCATCTATCGCATCGGCGTACAGCGCGCCCGAGAATCGGCGCTCGCCGCAGACACCCAACCGCAGATGGTCTTGCCCTCCAAGATCGTACTTGATGAACAATGGCGCGGCCGCAGCATGACCGCTGTTCTGGAAACCAGGCGGCCACCTTTTGAATCTTTGTTTCGCGCGCAGGTGCCGGTCGAGATGCATTACCGTGTCGCGAGCCTGGACGCTGACGTGACCACACCCGCCGGCGAATTCAACAATTGCCTGCTCGTCTCGGGACGAGGCACCGCCGAAGCAGATCTCGGCAACGGCATCGGCCAGGCCACTATTCGAGTGACCAGCAGCGAATGGTTTGCGCCGAATGTTGGTTTAGTGCGCATGGACCACCATGAAACAAGCAGTGCTCCAGCACTGCGGGCCGGTGCAATGGTGATGAAACTCGACAATTGGAGTCATCCCTAGTCTCATCGCCGTCGAATCGATGCTGGGTGTGCGAAGTCGTGATCATGACGTTGCCCTTGCCTTTGAAGGGCGCGTTCTCCGTAGCATTGCGCTCGGTGATGAAAATGATTAGTGTTGCGCCCCGGTTTTATGACCTATCCTGCCGGGGAACGTGAAACGTGCCGTCCCTGAATCTTGCGTGCGGCACGCACAAGAGGTGGTTAACGTGGCTTACGCAAAGAAAAAAGCTCCCGCCAAAAACAAGGCGAGTACACGTGCTCAGGTAAAGAAGAAGACACCGGTATCGAAAGCCAGCAAGAAGGCTGCATCTGCCCGGGCTGAACTGAAAAACCCTACCGCCAAAAAGACCGTCGCCAAGAAGGCGACCATCAAGAAAGCGGCCGCCAAAAAAGTGCCGGCCAAGAAGGCCGCAATCAAGCCCAAAGCCAAGGTAGTAGCGAAAAAAGTGGCCAGCAAAATCGCGCCCAAAGACGCCGCCAAGGCCAAGCCCACTGTCGCCAAGGTAGCAGTGCCGCCGAAACCGATGCCTGCCAAAGCGACAGTGGCCAAGGCCGCGCCCGTAAAGGCCGCTCCGAAAAAACCTGAAATGCCCAAAAAAACGCTACAGCAGGTAGCCGCACCGCAAGTTGCGGTGGTGCCGGCCAAGGCGACTAAAAAAGATAGCAGCGTGAAGGCAATCAACGCCAAGGATTCTCCGGCACCTAAAAAAGTCAGCCAGGTCCCGATGCGGACACCGGAGCGGCAAATTGCGCGTGCATCGGTCGCGGTTGCCAAGCGACCCAATCAGGACACCCCGGCACCTGTCGCGCGCCCACGCATGATCAATCTGGATGAACTGAAACTGCCTGCTGGTTACATACCAGGTAAGGCCGAAGAGTACATGAGCCCGATGCAGCTCCTGTACTTTCGTACCAAACTGCGGAACTGGCGCGAAGAGCTCATCACGGAATCGCAAGAAACCCTTGATCACTTGCGTACCGAGATCCGAGACGTCGGCGACGAAGCCGAACGCGCCAGTCGCGAGTCCGATAACATTCTGGAACTGCGGACGCGCGATCGTTACCGTCGATTGCTCAAAAAAGTCGACGAAGCGATTAAGCGCATCGAGGATGGCAGCTATGG
>JAYUQF010000130.1:0-5073 GCA_043756885.1 Pseudomonadota bacterium | reverse complement strand
CGACGGTTATGGCAACGTGTGCGACGTTGATCTGAACAACGACGGCATCGTTAATAGCCTCGATCTGGCGCTGTTCAGGCGGCAGTTTGGCTCACGCGAAGCGCCGAGCGCTGATGTCAACGGTGATGGCATCGTCAACGCGATTGACCTGGCGCTGTTCCGCCGCATGTTTGCAACCCGTCCCGGGCCTTCGGCCTGGCACGGTCCGGGTGCCTGAGCGGCACGGACGTTGTTGTTTTGACTTGCGGGCTGCGGCGGGCGCCGCAGCCTGATGGGGACTGCGTAAATTTTAAAGAGGCAATCAATCATGAATCGAATTTCGAAAATCCTAGCGGCCTGTGTGCTCGCGAGCGCTGCCAACTTCGCCAGCGCCAGCTCGGATCTCGTGCTGGCACCGTCTGCCGGTTCAGTGCTGGTGGGTGACAGCTTCGATATCAGCGTTCAAGGTCGAGACTTCATCGACATCCTGATCGGCGGTGGATTTGATCTTGAGTTCGACGCCAACCTGCTGCAACTCGACCAAGTGACCATCAATGTCACGCGCTGGGAGTTCGCGCCGCAAACCGGCACGACTGACAATATCGGCGGTCGCTTGAGCGACATCTCGTTCGCAACCTTCAGCCCCGGTGCTGGTGCTGCTGCGGATTTCGACGCAGCAGTATTGCGCTTCACCGCTAAAGCGGTGGGTGATGCGTTCCTGACCTTGCTGCCCTCCAACAATTTCCCCTTTGCCAACGAAGCGGCCGACGTTGTTCCAGTCAATTTCGGGCGCGGCACGGTGGCTATTACGGCCGTGCCGTTGCCGGCTGGCGTGGTGTTGATGTTGTCCTGCCTGGGAGCGCTAGTAACGTGTCGCCGTGGTGTAAGCAAGACTTAACCGTCCTTTACTGCACACACTTGGTTTGAGTGCAGGGCAAATCGGTAATCCGCCACATACGACTTCGGTTTACTACGACTAGTCTGATTTGCACATATAAATAGACATCACTCTTAGCTCGTGTCATTCAAACGCGCGCGGGCAGGGGTGAAGTGGGAGGGAAGTCACATGCCTTATTTGAGCAAAGCGCGGCACCAGGCCGTGCTGTTGTTGATGGTTTCAGTTCTGCTGTTCTGCACAGGCGCTGCACACGCTGGCGCCGGCGCGGTCGATGCGCAGGGTGATCTTTCTCTTAATTTGCATTTCCGTTTTCCACCGCAAGAAAGTGATATCGCACGCGTGCGCTCGCAGATGCAGCGTGCCAGTAATCTCATGTGTGACGCCACCGAGGGCCGCATGCGGATTTCCTCCGTGCGGATCGGCGCGGGCGGCGCTAACGAGCCGGCCGGTGACATCTGGTACTACCCACCCGACACAATAAATCGCTCGCGATCCTCCGGTGCTCCGGTCCACGATTCTTCGCATCGGATCTATCTTGGTTACGATTCGATCCGGTCCGACGTGCTGTTCCACGAAATGGGGCACTTGGTGTTCAGCCTCGGCGATCAGTACAACGAGCAGCGTCGCCAGGGCACCGCCTGCGGCATCGGCCCGTCCTTCGATACAGGGACTATGGATGAACGCAATCACAGCATCATGCAGCAGAGCAACTACCAGCGCTGCGTCACGGCGGGTGGTGTGGAAACCAATCGCTCGTGTTACGAAGACAGTGATTGCGATCCGGGCGAGAGTTGTCCCTTGCCCAGCCTGTCCAGCGAATTCAGTGTGCCCACCAATTTCGACCTGCTATTTGGTGACGGTGCACTGGCGCCTGATACCTGCCCTGCACCGCGCGCAGGCGATACCTTTACCGTTTCTGGTTTTCTCGGTGAGAACAATGCGCTCACGGCCTTCGATGGAACCGACATCGATACTGCGAAGACCACCGCCAGCGTGCGCACGGTGAACGACTATGTCGACGAGTTGGGTGATCTACCGGCCTACGATGAGGGTTCCAGTCACTCAATCTGGGTGTTCGCAGAACGCACCGGCCCACAAACTTGGACCTTGCATTTCGCGATTGACGAAAAGCACCTGGCTGGTGGCCCCGATGAGGGTTTGCGCGAGCTCGATACGATCGATCTTGAATTCGAGGCAAGTCCGTCGAAGAGCGTGCCCGATCCGGGCAGCTCGCCCTTTGCCCATCGCGTGCTTGAACGGGTCAATGGCGTGGCGTTGAGCAACCCCGCCTATCAGCCACCGAGCATCGTTATTCCGGCCTTCGAAAACGGCGCGCAGGCTACCGCCTTAACGGTCAGGTTTGCCGATCTGGAGGAACGCCAAACCTGGGTTGGCGGCCTATTCAGCGGTACCACAATCACTGCCGGTGACGTGCAGCAACTCGGGATTTGCACTACCACCACGGCCTGCGAGCAGCGTTGGAACGAGGGTACCCAACGCTGGGAAGCAACCGCTGTGCGCGCAAATGCACTCGACAAGGACAAACCACCGCTCGCGGACTGGGAACAGGTCATTGCGTCGGTGGAAAAACACTACGACCTCACATGGGAGATGCCGACCGATGGGTTGCCGCAAGCGGCGCCGCACAACACTTGCGGTGGCGCTGTAGAGTTCATTGAAGACGTGCAGGGCACCGATCAGATTTATCTGGTGCTCGATCGCTCCTATAGCATGCACGAGGACCGCAACCAGCAGGGCGACACCCGCACGCGCTTGGAGTGGGCCCAAGCCGGCGCTCGCGCGTTTGCGGATTTGATGAAGGGTGGTGGTATCGAGGTTGGTCTGGTGTCGTTTTCGAGCAGCGCAAGTGAAAAGCTCGACTTGAAGCCCATCGCCGCAGACGGCGCCGCGGGAGACGTTCATACCCTGGCCACGTTTAAGAGCGAAGTTGATGCACTCACACCCAATGGCAACACCGCCATCGGCGATGCGTTGGCGCTGACACGCGAACGCCTGGCAGAGCAGCGGGTCGATGGCCGACAACAGGCCATCATGTTGATGTCTGACGGACAGAATAACCAGGGCAGCAACGATCCAGACGAACAAGCCGCACTGCTACGCGACGATAACGTGATGGTTTATACCGTGCCACTGGGCACCGACGCAGACGGCGAAATTCTGGCGAGTATTGCACACACCACTGGCGCCGAAATGTTGAACGCACCGGATCCGCTCAAACTGCCACCTTTATTTGCGCAGACCTGGGGACGTATGCGCGGCGAGGCACCGATCTGGGCCAATGTGAAATCCGATACCGTACCGTTGAGCGACACCGTGTCACGGGTCATTCATGCCATCCCGGTGGAGCCGGATTCCGAGCGCTTGAGCGTCATGTTATCGGCGCGTAACGATGTGCCCGGCCAATGGGCACCAAGCTGCGTGCTGGTGAGTCCTGGTGGATCGTCGTTTAACTGCAACGATTTGCAAGTCACGGCAGTCGACAATTTTTACAAGATCATGCGCGTACCATCACCGGAGGCTGGTATATGGGCCTTGCAGGTGTTGGGCATTGCGCAGCCCATCCAGCGTTCGATTGTGTGGGCGCACAGCGAAAATGCCGGCCCTGACTGCTGGGCCGGCGCGTCGCCGGCTTATCCCCATGAACAGCCCGCCGACGGTGTCGCGATCAACGCGACTGCATCTTTTGGTGCGCCGCTCGGCCGCGGAGTTCAGTACTTCGTGCAGGTTGAGACCCCCAACGGCACGCAGTTGCCGAGCACACTCATGACCTTGAACGCCGATCAGAATGGTGGCGAATACCGTTTCGATCAGTTTCAAGGGCGCGGGCGTTATGACGTCACGGTGACCTGTGTTGCCACCACCGACGCGCGATTTGCGTCAGGCGACAATACCGAACTTACTGAAGTGTTGAACGAGGGCAAACCCAAGCCCTTTGTGCGTCAGGCCAAAACCAGCTTTTTTCTTGATACCAGCGACTATCCACCGCCGCCCGACGGTGGTGACTGCGATGACGATGGCGTGCCGGACACCGTCGAAATCAGCCAGGGCGGCGCTGCCGACAGCGATAAGGACGGCGTGCAAAACTATTGCGACACCGATCAGGACGGCGATGATGTGCCCGATGATGGTGACCGCTGCCCGCTGCTTGCAGAAGACTACGACGGCGTAGCCGATCAGGACGGCTGCCCGGATCCCGATCATGATCTTGACAGCGACGGCATCACCGACACGTTGGACAACTGCCCGCGCACTGCCAATACCGATCAGCGCGATGGTGATCGCGACGCTATCGGCGATGTTTGTGACAACTGCCGCTCGGCAGCCAATGTTACTCAGGTAGACAGCGACGGCGATGGCTTTGGTAATCACTGCGATGCAGACCTGAACAACGACAGACGCACCAATGCGCTTGATCTGGCGCTCTTTCGCCGCAGCTTTGGTGGTCGTGATCCACATGCTGATCTAAACGGCGATGGTCGTGTCAATGCGCTCGATCTGGCGCGGTTCCGACAGTTATTTGGCGTACCGCCAGGGTAGGCTTTGGCCATCGACACTGACTACGACGACACGTCAATGAGCATTTGCACAACGTGTCGTCGACTTCTCCCGCCAAGTTACCTTGAGGTCAGCGCACCAGGACCGATAATTCGCAGACCGTCGGAAAGCGCCTGCCATTTTGCCGGGCCAGTTCGACTGCATGGCAAGTCGCGGTGTCAGAGCTTGCCTTTTGCCTATCTGAAAGTTCGGACTTGCAAGCACCGACAAGTCTACTGTGATTCTTTGCGCTCAGGCTCAGTGCCCGCCGCGTCCCAAACGAGCCGCTGCCGCTGCGCATCGACGAATGGATGAAAAGCACAAGGCAAGCTGTGACGCAGCGACTTGCATCAACTGTGGGGTATGCATTGCGCATCTGCCCGATGCTGTGTATTGACGACGCACCGGCAGAAGGGTTGGTGAAAGGCAGCAGCGGTTGCGAGGCGATTGCCGAACTGCAGGCCTGGGCGCGTTCCCTGTAGGAGCAAATGAATTCGCACATTGATTTCCAGCGCTGTGGAATTCGAATGTCAGAATGAATCCGGACCTACAGGGGCGCCGCGGAATGCCGCTGCGGCTCAATCCTACTTCGGCGGCAGTGCAACCCGGATCTGGAACCCGCCTGCACCGAGCATGGTGGT
>JAYUQF010000129.1:0-5090 GCA_043756885.1 Pseudomonadota bacterium | reverse complement strand
GGCGCGGCCGGTAGGTTGCCATTTTCGAATTCAGATGGCTGGTGGCACGCGACGCTTATCGTGCTCGCGGCACGAGTCGTTAAATGATGACCGGAGTTGATCGCGATTCATGTACGCGACAGCCGGCACGGTTCACAATACGCGCTAACTTTTTTCACTGTCGTTAAGGAGAGCAATATGTCGAATCCTATCAACCGTCGCGACTTTGCACGCATCTGTGCCGGTCTCGCCGCTGTTGCAGTGACTGGCACCGGGCGCCTCGCCCACGCCGCCGATCTGCCCCACGTCGACGAAGCGGCACCGCAAGCACAAGCCTTGGGTTATGTGCACGATGCCAACAAGACTGACAAAGCAAAATTTCCCGCCTACGTTGCTGGCAGCATCTGCGGGGGCTGTCAGCTTTATCAGGGCGGCGCAGCGGAATGGGGCGTCTGCGCCCTGTTTGCCGGCGCGACCGTGAATACTAAAGGCTGGTGCAGCGCATTCGCGAAAAAGGCCTGATAGGGCACTGTGGTCGCGAGAAAGACCGGCTACGCGCCGGTCTTTTTCCACCTGCACTTGCATCACGGGCCGCACGCGCGCGATAGGGGAGGAACTGGTTTGAAAGTGCGCAGTTAGATGCGGGTGGGTCGACGGAGAGCGTCGTTCAGGTTTTAGGCTTACCGTCGCTGACAACCACCACACTTAGATTGGGTGGCGTGTGACCCTCGTTACGAATGCGGTGCCGCGCGACTTCCAGTGCTTCACGCAGCGCATCACGTTCCAGGGAGAGATCGGACACCAGCTTACGCAGGCGCTCGTTCTCGCGACGCAGGGCCAGCGTATTGCCCTCGCGCTCGATCCGCGTCGCGCCATATTCGCGGCACCAACGCTGGTAGCGCTGTTCGCTGATACCCAGGGTCTCACACACTTCCGTCAGGGGCCGCCCGGCTGCCAGTGTGTCTTCAGCTCGCTCCAGTATGCCGATGATGTCGAGCGCAGTAAGTCGCTGCACGGCTGGCAAGCTGGCGGTCGTCGCATCAAATGTTGTGACATCGCCTGCTGAGGATGTCTCGCCGTCGGCGGTCGGCGCCGCTTCGCGGCCGGGAATGGCGCCCAATAACTGGGCAACGGTACGAACACATTCACCGAAGGCAAAGACCATGTCATGGGTCAGTGGCCCTTTGGTGAAGGGCAATAATTGTTTTTCGCTGATGAGATAGGTGCCGTTGCGGGATTCGAGGTCGCTTAAAAAGCACTCGTTGCCATCAACGTCCAGACGGGCGTGCCGTCGCGACACCGTATCGTCATACAGGGCGATATCCCCAGCCCGACCAATGATGTAGCTGTTTTTCGGCATGGCCTTCAGTCTAGTGGGTTGCGCCGGCCGGCGCTATTGCGCTCTGCCAGGATCACAATCCCAGTATAGCGGCCGCCGGTGCAAAACCATGACTGCCTGCCGGCAGAACCTGGCGCACAAACGGCCCACCCTCGGCAGCCAGATTGCGCATTGTTCGCCCCGCGAGCGGCTGCCTGCTGGGGTCGCTCAGCAACAGCACCCACGGCAACAGTCGGCGTTCTCGATTTTGGGCCACCACTAAAGCGATGCTGCCGTCGCCCAATTCAACCAGACTGCCAATCGGGTGTGTGCCCAGCACTTGGATCAGGAGTTCGACCAATCCGCGTTGAAAAACCTCCACCGGCGCGGCATACAGTTCTTGTACTGCCTCGTGCATGACGATGGCTTCGGAATAAGAGCGCTCGCTGGTGATCGCGTCAAACGTATCGGCCAGACCCGCAATACGTGCCAGCAGAGGAATCTCACCACCATGCAGGCCGCGTGGATAACCCGAGCCGTCAAATCGCTCGTGGTGGGAAGCGACCACCTCCAGCGTGCCCGGTGTCAGGCCACCAAGATCCTCGGCCATCTCGACACCGAATTTGACGTGCAGCTTGATGATTTCAGTCTCGCGCTTCTCCAGCCGTCGATTGGCCCGCAAGAGCTCCTTAGGTAAACGTAACTTGCCCAGATCAGCAAGCAGCGTCCCCATCACCAGCTCGTGTATGGTCTGGCGACGCAGACCAAGCGCACGAGCGATACTGATCGCGAGTATCGTGCTGTTCACACAGTGGCGGAAAGAAAATGCCTCCGCACTGGCTACGGCACGCAATAACAAGCCCGGATCGGGATTGCGCAATATCGACTCTTCGAGCGCGGCCGCGGCGGCTTTGACGGGCGCAAGCGTCGCGCGCCTTCCATCGCGAACGGCAATGATCAAAGCACTCACCGCGCTTTTGGTTGCCGCTAAAGCCGCGTGGGTCCGCGGCAATTCGTCGTCGAAGCTCGTTTCGAGGGCATAACTGACGGCGGCAGGTGGCAAGCTGGCCGAGTCGTTTGTTAGCGGTTCACGCTCGCGATGGGCCAACGACGACACGGTGCGTTTAACTTCAACCACGTCGCCTTCTTCGTTCAGCGTGACCAGCTGACCGTGGCCGGCCGGCAGCGTCACGCCCTGCTTGACCTCGACATAGACATAACCGCAAAACTGCGCGAGCTGTTTCAGCTCCTCATTGGTGGAGATGCGAAAACCCTGCAGCAGAAATGGCGTGTCTAACCACGGGCGATCGAGTTTGACCACCTGCATACCGATGGCCAGTTCATGTACCTGTAGCCTGATGGTTTCAACGTTCATGGGCGATGATGATTCCTGGCGTCGTGGTTGCGGGGGCGCATGGCGAGCGCGCCACGCGCGGCCGCCAGAATAGCCGATGGTCAATTTGCGGCAAGCCGCTGGCGGCGGCAGACGTCAGCGCTCGCGCTCGCAGCCGGCTCGCGCAACAAACGTTTTGGCTGCTGGTCACACAAAATGTGAACAATCGTGGCGCTCGCGTGCATTTATGTGACGCAGTGCTGTCCAGGGCCGCAGCGCCCTGGCCGATATTAGCGCTTCATTGTGCGTCACAGGACGCCGAGGACCATACGCCGTGACCGACGACAAAACAGAACCACTGTTGGTGGACGTGACCGACAATCCGATTTCCCATGTTCGCTCGCGGGTGGTACCCGGTCGCGTGGCCCGCCCCCGGGAATCAATTGATCCCCATCTCAGCCAAGCACGTCGCACCTGTGCTGCACTGGTTGTGTCCGCCGCAAACCCGCCGCTGCGACTACAGGCCGAGTTTGAACTGGTCGGCATCGGACGCCTGCGCACAACCGCCCTCGAAAACTTCGCGTTGCAGGATCACCAGGAACTGGCGGACGGCAGCTTCACCCTGTCCTTCGAATATCGGGGCCGCGAACCCTTGGTGCATGTATGCGCGTCGGAGGCCGTCTACAAGGCGCTGCGCCGCCGGCTTTATGATCACGCGCTGGACGTAAAAAGTGTCTCGTCCGCAACCGCCAGCAAGCTCATTATCGAGCCGTTGGTGGCCGCCTCGGTTAGTTTTGATATTGACCGAGCACGGGATATGGCCCGCATCACGCTGCGTAATGTGGTGATGTTGGGCAGCACAATTTACGATGTGCCGCTGGCGCGTCTGGACCGGAACCTGATCGATGCCGTGGTGGATCTGATCACATCCCACAGTCGCACCTTCTACACCTTGGTGGTAGGCGCTACACAGAATCGCAATCGCGGCTGAGCGCTATATCGACCTGACGAGGCTGCGCCCACGCGGCCTCGCTCCTGCGCTCGCAAACCTGGCCGTGCACGGCATGCAGTAACCAGACTCGCGGCCTTGCGTAGTACCATGAAGCCCGCGTTTGGAAGCGCAATCCGATGCCCACAGGGCCGCCGCCAAAAGCGCGTATCCGACCAAAAACGAATCACCAGGGGAGAGTAATAGCGTGAGCGAATCACATAACCACGATCACAGCGATCCGAGCTTGACCAGGCTGCTCAAAGACGCACCACGCAACTGGGGCAAGTGGGGACCGGACGACGAAGTAGGCAGCCTCAACTACCTCACGCCGGAGGTCATCGTAAAAGCCGCCGGCTCGATAAAATCCGGCAAAGTTTTTACGCTGCAGGTAAAGATGGCCAATCCTGAAGGCGATCCGGTATGGCCGGGACGCGCCGGCGCGATCCGCACCACCGTCATCGACGAAGGCAACTGGATCGCGGGCAAAGGCCTGCATTTCCCCGGCGGCATGCACTATGCGGACGATTATCTGAGCTGCTTCACGCAGGGCTCGACCCAATACGATGCGCTCGGGCATGTCTGGTATGACGATCAGATCTGGAATGGTTATGACGCCAAAACCACCATCGGCGGCCTGGCCAAAGCCAGTGTCATGGCCATCGCCGATCGCGGTGTGGTGGGGCGCGGCATCTTGCTTGATATCGCGCGCTGGCGTGGTAAAGACGTGCTCGACAAAGGCGAGACCTTCACCCACGAAGATCTCATGGCCTGCGCCGCTGCGCAGGGCACCAACATCGAACCGCGTGACATTCTGATCGTGCGCACCGGCTGGATCGCCAACTTTTACAAAGTTTCGCGCGAAGAATTTTTCAAGGATTTTATCGAGCCAGGCCTGACCTACAGCCCCGAACTCGTGAACTGGTTTAAGGACATGGAGATCCCCAACCTGGTCACCGATACCATCGCCAACGAAGTAACAGTCGACCCAGTCTCAGGCGTAGCCTTACCGCTGCACAACGCCTTGATGCGCAATCTCGGCATCACCCTCACCGAAATCGCCTGGCTCGAAGACCTCGCTAACGACTGCGCCGAGGACCGCCAGTACACCTTTCTCTACACCGCCGCACCGCTCAAGATCGTCAACGGCACCGGTGCGCCGGTCAATCCGGTGGTGATCAAGTAACACGACTGCAAACCAACAGGGCAGCCCGCAGGTGCTGCCCTGCTGGTTGATTGCTGCGGTACGACACGGCTGACCGTGGGTCCGATTGCACGCCTGTTTGGCGTTTTTCCCGGTAAATCTCGCTTTTTTTAAATTATCGGATGGGTCCGACAAGACGCTAAGTCAGTTCATACTTTGGCTCACGTCCAAGGGATCAAGAAATTACAAAAGTACCATTTTAGGATTAATAGTGATGTCCCACCAATTCAAATCGGTGGACCGCTCCAGGCGGTGTTCCAGGGCTGTC
>JAYUQF010000128.1:0-14804 GCA_043756885.1 Pseudomonadota bacterium | reverse complement strand
CCGTTTGCCAGCCACCGTGCAGGCCGCGCGCCAGCGGCAGCACGTAACCGGCCGGTTTGTACAGTGCGCCGTCGAATAGACGACGCAGCCGCTCGCGTTCCACCGGGCTGGCGAGCCGTGCGTCGGTGGGATCGATATTGGTAGGGAGCGTGCCCTCCCGCCACAGGTAGTAATAGGTGTCTTCAAAAGCGGTCTGCACGAAGGTTGTGGCCAGGCCCAGGCGTTCACTGAGCTTGACCGCAAACAGCCGCGCAATGTCGACCGCGAGCGGCGCTGTACCGGCGCTCAGATTGGCGAGCAGAGAGCGGTCTTCCCAGAGGGTTTCCCCGTCTTTGCGCCAGAAAATACTCAAAGCCCAACGCGGAAGTTCTTCCCCTGGATACCATTTGCCGATGCCGTGGTGGACCAGACCACCGGGTGCATAGTGAGCATGGAGTTTTTCCAGCAGTGCTTCAGCCGCATGGCGTTTGCCCGGACCATCGGCGGCGATAGTCCATTGCGGACTTTCGAAGTCGTCAATCGAGACAAAAGTCGGTTCGCCGCCCATGGTCAAACGCACGTCAGCGGCGCGCAGATCGGCATCTACCTGATGGCCAAGTTGATTAATACGCGCCCATTGCGCGTCGCTGTAGGGTTTGGTGACACGCGGGTCTTCGTGCACGCGCTCGACGGTGTTGCTGTACGTGAGCTCAACCTCACACACCGAGGTCATGCCCTCGACCGCCGCCGCATGACTGAAATGTGGAGTGGCCGCGAGTGGTATATGACCTTCTGCAGCGAACAGGCCAGAGGTTGGATCGAGTCCGACCCAGCCAGCACCGGGCAGATAGACCTCGGCCCAGGCATGCAGATCGCTGAAGTCAGCACTCGGCCCGACCGGGCCGTCCAGCGCTTTGACGTCCTCCGTCAGTTGCACCAGGTAACCCGAAACAAAACGGCTGGCGAGGCCTAAGTGGCGGGCCACCTGCACCAGCAGCCAGGCACTGTCACGGCAGGAGCCACGGCCGAGGGTCAGGGTTTCTTCGCAGGTCTGCACACCTGGTTCCAGGCGCACGACATAATCAACGTACCGTTCGAGGCGTTGATTCAGCGCGACCAGAAAGTCGTTGGTCGGCATCGGTTTGCGCGATACCTGCGCGACCCAGGCACGCAGTCGCGGCCCGTTGTCGCTGATGACCCGGTAAGGTGCCAGGTCGGTCGCAACATCGGCCGCGTAGTCGAATGGGTACTCGGAGGCGTCGTCTTGGAGAAAGAAGTCAAAGGGATTGACGGACACCATATCGGCAATCACTTCGACCTCAACAGTCAGGCGTCGCGTAGGGTCGGGAAACACCACCCGTGCGAGGTGATTGCTGTAGGCATCCTGCTGCCAATTGATGAAATGCCCGGCGGGTGCAATGTGCAGCGAATAAGACTCAATGCGCGTGCGCGTGTGGGGCGCGGGTTTCAGGCGCAGAATGTGAGGAGAGAGCGTGACCGGCCGATCGAATTGGTAGTCGGTGAGATGGCGAATGGCAATCCGAATGGTCACGCGGTCGGTTCCTTGGTCTGCGGCTGGGGCTGCTGCTAGTGGACAAGATCTTCGTGCAAAAGATGGCATGAATCATGCCAAGAGCCGTTTATGAAATTCTCCTGGCAGAACTACGACAGCCTGGGCTTTTACGACGAACTCATCGGTCCGCGCGCGACTGCGCGCGCGGCGGGTAGCGCCGTCGCGCAGCATATTCGCTCTTTAACCATGGACGAGATCCGCGCACGCCAACGTGCCGCGGAACTGGCGGTCAAGACCATGGGCATCACTTTCACGGTGTACAGCGAAGGCACCAATATAGATCGCGCCTGGCCCTACGACATCATCCCGCGCACCATTTCAGGGAGCGACTGGGACAAGGTCGAGGCCGGACTGGTGCAGCGTCTAACCGCGCTCAATCTTTTCATCGACGATGTTTACAACGAACAACGCATCCTGCGGGATGGCGTGGTGCCGCGCGCTCTGATCCTGGAATCGGTCAATTTCCGCCCGGCTTGTGTTGGCATGCGGCCCAAACACGGAGTTTGGGCGCATGTCTGTGGCAGCGATCTGATCCGTGATCGCGATGGCACTTTTTATGTGCTGGAAGACAACCTGCGCGTGCCCTCGGGTGTGTCCTACATGCTCGAAAACCGCAAGGTGACCAAGCGCGTGTTCCCGGAATTATTCGCGGCCGACAATATGCGGCCGATTGGCGAATACACCTCCCATTTGTTTGCGATGTTGGCCTCGCTCTCGCCACGTAACGGGCAGCGGCCCGTGGTGGTGGTGCTGACGCCGGGCATCTACAACGCCGCCTATTTTGAGCACTCCTACCTGGCCCAGCAGATGGGCGCCGAGTTGGTCGAGGGGGGAGATTTATTGGTTGGCACCGATGACTGTGTATATATGCGCACCATTGCGGGGCCCGCACGGGTTGATGTCATCTATCGTCGTATCGATGATCTGTTTCTCGATCCCGAAGTGTTTAACCCCGCTTCAACACTGGGCGTGCCGGGCCTCATGCGTGCCTGGCTGCGTGGCAAAGTTGCGCTCGCCAACGCACCGGGCGCCGGCGTTGCCGACGACAAGGCGGTCTATACCTACGTGCCGGACATGATTCGTTATTACCTGGACGAAAATGCGATCCTGCCTAACGTTGAAACTTATCGATGCGCAGAGAAAGAAGCAGGCGCCTACGTGTTGCAGCACCTCGATAAGCTGGTGGTGAAACCCGTCAATGAATCGGGCGGCTACGGCATGCTGATGGGGCCGGTTGCCAGTGCCGCCGAGCGCCACGCTTTTGCGCGGCTGGTGCGTGCCAATCCACGCAACTATGTGGGCCAACCCTTAATTGCGCTTTCGACCTGTCCGACTGTCTGCCGTGACGGCATCGAACCGCGCCATCTTGATCTGCGACCGTTCATCCTGCAGGGCGCCCAGCACTATGTGACACCGGGCGGCCTGACCCGCGTGGCCTTAAACAAAGGCTCGTTTGTCGTGAACTCATCCCAGGGCGGTGGCAGCAAGGACACCTGGATCGTGGATGAGCAATGAGTATGTTGTCGCGGGTTGCCGAACGAATTTATTGGCTGGGACGCTACCTGGAGCGCATCGAAAATACAGCACGCCTGGTCAGCGTGTATGGCAATGTGCTGCTTGACCTGCCGCGCCCGGCCAAGCTGGTGTGGGAGTCGTTAATCGCCATCACCGGCAGCGGTGAAGACTTCGCCACGCGTTACGCTAGTGCCGACGAGCATAGCGTGGTGTGCTTCTATCTGACTGATCGCGACAATCGGGCCTCCATTGTCAATTCCGCTGACAACGCCCGTGAGAACGCGCGCACGGTCCGCGAAATGGTGCCATCGAGTATCTGGGAAGGTATTAACGATCTGCATATCTATCTGCACGACAACGTAACGAGCGCGCTGGCGCGACGTGGGCGCGATGCTTTCCTTGGTCGTGTGATCGAATCCTGTCAGTACCTCGTCGGTAGCATGGCGGGCAGCATGAGCCGTGATGCGGCCTATCATTTCCTGCGCGCCGGACGTTATCTGGAACGGGCTGATATGACCTCGCGCATTGTCGATGTGGGCACCGCGAACGTCTTTCCATGGGGCACGGGCGGACGCGATGGGTTGGGCGCGACGCGCGAATCCGATCCCTATGAAAGCATTCTGTGGATGAATGTGTTGCGTTCCCTGAACGCACTGCAGATGTATCGGCGTCTGGTGCCCGATCGCATTTGTGCCGAAGAGGTTGTGGCGTTTTTATTGCAGGATCAAAACTTTCCGCGCGCGGTGGCGAATTGCCTCGAAGCCCTGCAGTCCTGTCTGCGCCATTTACCGCGCAACGAAGCGGCGGCCAGCACCGTTACCGCTGCTATCGGCCACGTCAGCCAGGCCAAGGTAACCGGCCTGTTAGAAGCAGGTGGGGTGCACGCATTTATCGATCAGATGCAGATCGAATTCAACGCGTTACATGCCGTGATCAACGCCAGTTGGTTTGAACCCCAGGCCTGATCAACAGCATCTGTGCTCAGCGCAGTTGCTGACTCGAAAGCTCGTTGTCGGCCTGATCCCACATGGTGGCCCAGGCTGGCGGCGGCAGCGAACGAAACGCGTCTTTTAAGCGTTCGTCCCAGTTGCGTTTCAATTCACGCAGATAATCGCTGTCCTCTTCGAGGATAAGTCGATTCTGCATTTCAAAGGAATCGGTTTTGTAGGCCAGCACCTCAATAGGTGGGCCAACACTGACGTTACTGCGCATGGTCGAGTCCATCGACACCAGTCCACACAGCACCGCGGTATGTAGCGCAGTGTCGGGTTTGAGAATGCGATCCAGAATCGGCTTGCCGTATTTGCTCTCACCGATTTGCAAAAACGGCGTGGTGCGTGAGGTTGCGATGTGATTACCCTGCGGGTAGATCAGAAACATCTCCGGCGCCGCGCCCAGAATTTGGCCTCCGAACAAAACGCTGGCTTCGAAGTCGATACCACCCCCGGCTTTTTTCTGCTGCATGACACTGAGCTGTCCGATGTAGTCGGCGGCTTCATGCATGCCACTGAGCGTCATGAGGCTCAAGGGCATGCCATGGTCGATGTCGTGGCGGATCTGACTGACGATGCCCTGTGCCGTGGCGAGGTTGCCCGAGGTCAACAGGCAGAACTGCCGATCGCCGGTTTGCCCGAAGGTATGCATCTTTGAATAGGTACTGATCTGATCGACCCCCGCATTGGTGCGTGAGTCGGAGAGGAACACGAGTCCCGCATTCAGTTTTATTGCTACGCAGTAAGTCATCGATCAGTGGTCTGAAGCTTGGGCCCTGCAAGGGTAGGGGGGCGCCCTGAACGACGCAAGGGTTTTTGCCGCGTCGCACCCATCACAGTCGTGAACATGTTTAAAAACCGGCATTCGCGCACCCGACATCGAGGTGCCGGTCGGCTTCAGGGCAGAACGCTGTCGATACTGATCTGAACGCGTGCCCCGTCGCCGCTGCGCAAGGTCGCGGATTTGCCTTCGAGATCGCCCGACGACGCGGTGGCTGTGCCGCTGTGAGACACCCGCGCCACCAGATAAAACAGCTGGACATCGGCCAAAGAGTGGCCGGGCACCATGGCCATACTGTCGTCCAGGGTGATAGTCAGCGGTAACTCGGCGACCGTGTGACGCGATACCGCCAATGGCATCGGCGGCCCGTCGAGGGCGCGTGCGGCGACAAATAGTGCATCGCCGGGCGCAGCCCGGGCGGCCAGGGCCGGCGCCAGCGTGACGCTGACAGTGACCTGCACTTTTGCTGCGCTGGCCTGCACCGTGCCGCCGCTACGGGTAATCAATTGTTCGATTTCGCCATGCAGAGCACTGTCCTTGGCCGTCAGGGCCAGCGCTTGTTGCAGTGTTAACAATGCGCCGGCGGCGTCGCCTTGCTGTTGCGCAAACATGCCTTTCATCACCAGGGCGGTGGGGTTCTGTGGTTCCATGCTCAGAACTTTGGCGGTCAGTGCTAACGCGCGGTTGTGATGTTCTTCGCCGCCGTTCATCAACAGGGCATCAACCAGCAGCAACATCGCCGACGCTTGTTGTGGCGCGACCAGGTTCAAACGTTGTGCGGCGGCCAGTGCTTCGGGGTAGTGACCCAGCTGCATTTGTGTTCGCGTCAGCAGGGTCCATGCGTCGATATCGGCGGGATTGTCCGCCAGTCGTTGCCGCAGGCGTTCCACAAAAAAATCGATCGAGCTTGCCTGTTTGCGCCAGTCGAGGAGGGGATGGCTGGCGCTATATAGCGCGAGGTCGGGTGAACCGAGTTGCCAGTACAGGCCGAGCGCACAGAGCGGTGCGCTCAGGCACAACATGGCCAACAGACCGCGGCCGCGACGGTTAGTGGCGGGCGCGGCGGCGCTGGCTGGCAAGGCTTCCAGCACGGCGCGTTCAAGTTCGGTACGCAGATCCTGCGCAACACTCGGGTCGATGTCGTCTGCGGCCACGTCAGCCTCGAATTCCCGCAAGCGACGTAATTGGTCATCGCTGACGGTGGGCGGATCGTTTTGTTGGCGCCGCAAGGGCACTAACAACAAAGCGATGGCAAGCGCCGTCAAGGCGGCCAGCGTGAGCCCAAAGCTCATGCTTGCCGGTCCGTAGATTCACCCAGCGCGGCGTGCAGACGGGCGCGTTCAGTGGTGTCCAGCGGCGCCGCCACGGGCGTACGGCTGCGGCTCAGTTTGAGTACCACGGCCAGGGCCGCGGCCAGGAAAACAAAAGGCCCCAGCCACAACAGCCAGGTGCTGCCCTTCATGGGCGGGCTGTAGAGCACAAAATCGCCGTAGCGAGCCACTAGATAGTCGCGGATCTGGACATCGCTGTTGCCCTGTTCAAGCAGGCGCTGCACTTCATCACGCAGATCCTGCGCCAGTTCAGCGTGGGAATCTTTCAGTGTCTGATTCTGACAAACCATGCAACGCAATTGGTCTAACAACGCCTCGTAGCGTGCCGCCAGGGCGGGTGTACTGAGGCTCGCGGGTGCATCGCTCGCCTGCAGCGGTGTGCTGACCGCCAACAGGATGGCCACCAGGATGGCACGCCAGGTTTTCACTTGCTGGTGGGCTCGAGTGTCGCGAGCAGGGGCAACAACTGTTGCGTGAGGACTTGCTGGGTGAGGGGACCGACGTGTTTGTAGCGCACCACGCCGGTGGCATCGATCACAAACGTTTCAGGAACACCGTACACGCCGAGGTCGAGTCCTAACTTGCCCTGTGGATCAAACAGCGTGTAGCGATAGGGATCACCCCGCTCGTTCAACCATCGTCGGCCGGCGCTCAGCTCGTCGTGATAGTTGAGGCCGATCAAATTGAGTTTGCCACCGCGCGCCAGTTCGAGCAGCAAAGGGTGTTCTTCGCGACAGCCGGCGCACCAGGACGCCCACACGTTGAGCAGCACCGCGCGGCCGCGCAGATCTTCGCGCTTGACGACGATATCGGGCGTGGCCAATGTGCCGAGCGCGAACTGCGGCGCGGGCTTGCCGATCAAAGGCGACGGCACCAGGCGCGGGTCGCGCTTGAGACCGACGCCAAGAAATACCACCAAACCTGCGAACAACAGCAAAGGCAGGACAAACCGCAGCGGCACACTTTTCACGATGTAATACGCTGCTCATCGTCAGTGCGTGCCGCGCGTCGCGCACTGACACGCCGAAAGCGAGGGTCGAGCATGGCCGTGAAACCACCCGCTGCCATGAGGATCGCGCCCAGCCATAACCAGCGCACAAAGGGTTTGACGCTCAGGCGCACACTCCATGCCGCGCCATCCAAAGGCTCGCCCAAAGAAATGTAGAGGTCGCGGGTCAGACCAGCGTCGATGCCTGCTTCGGTCATCGGCATCGCACGCACGCGATAATTGCGTTTTTCTGCCGATAGTCGCAGCGGCGTCTGGCCGGGCCGGGTGATTTCGAACTGCGCTTCGGTGCCGTCGTAATTGGGGCCCTTGAGTGGCAGGGCCGCGACAAATTTGAAGTGATAAGCGGCCACATCAATCTCATCACCCGGCGCCATCCGGGTATGCAGGTCGACGGTATTAAGGCTCACCAGGGTCACGCCGATGATAGTCACCGCAAACCCGAGGTGGGCGAGATGCTGACCCAGGTAGGCGGCAGGCAAGGTCAAAAACGCGCGCCATGGCGCCTGGCGCCCACGACAGCGTTGCACCACGCCGGCAACGGTAGTCGCAATCACCCACGCGGCCAGGGCCAGTCCAAAGAGGGCGCGCGGCGAGCGCGCGGTGGACATGACTGCCACAGCGGCAGCGAGCAGCAGTAGTGCGCCAAGCAAGGGCACACGCAGTTCTCGGCACAGCGTGGCAAAACGATCTTGCTTCCAGCGCGCATGTTGGCCAAGACCGAGCAACACCACCAACGGCGTCATCACGGGTATGAACACACTGTTGAAATAAGGCGGGCCGACGGAAATTTTGCCCATGTTCAAGGCATCCAGCACTAACGGATAAAGCGTGCCGAGCAGGACCGTGGCGCAAGCCACGGTCAACAACACACTGTTGGCGAGCAGGAAGGTTTCGCGCGAAGTTGTGGCATAACTTGCGCTGACGCCCATGCTGGCGCCGCGCCAGGCATAAAGCGCCAACGCGCCGCCGATAATGAGCACCAAAAAGGCGAGGATGAACACGCCGCGCGCCGGGTCGCTGGCAAAAGCGTGCACCGACGTCAGTACCCCGGAACGAACCAGAAAGGTCCCCAGCAGGCTCAAGCCGAAGGCGCCAATCGCGAGCAGCACCGTCCAGCTCTTAAACACATCGCGTTTTTCTGTGGCAGCCAGCGAATGGATCAAGGCGGTGCCCAGCAGCCAGGGCATAAAAGACGCATTTTCGACCGGGTCCCAGAACCACCAGCCACCCCAGCCCAACTCGTAATAGGCCCACCAACTGCCGAGCGCAATACCGAGGGTCAGGAAGCACCACGCCAGCAGGGTCCACGGTCGTGCCCAGCGTGCCCAGGCGCTATCGAGATGGCCGCCGATCAAGCCCGCCACGGCAAAGCTGAAGGCCACTGAAAAACCGACATAACCGGTGTAGAGCATGGGTGGATGGATAACCAGACCGAAGTCCTGCAACAGCGGGTTCAGATCGGCGCCATCCAGTGGCGGTGGAAGTTGGCGCAAGAAGGGATTGGATGTCACCAGCATGAACAGCAGAAAGCCGACACTGACGATGGCCATCACCGCCAGCACCCGCGCAACAAAAGCCAGCGGCAGGCCCCGGCAGGCAAAACTTACCGCACAGGACCACGCCGATAACAACAGCACCCACAACAGCAGCGAACCTTCGTGGGCACCCCATAACGCCGAAATGCGAAACGCGAGCGGTAAAGCAGAGTTGGAATTATTGGCCACGTAAGCCACCGAAAAATCGTTGGTGATAAACGCATGGGCAAGCGCTGCAAAAGCCAACGCGGTGAACACCAGTTGCGCCCGTGCTGCTGGCCGCGCCAGCGACATCCACAACACATTGCCGCGTTGTGCGCCGATCATCGGAATGACTGCGGCCAGTAAACTTATTGCAAGCGCCACCGTCAGGGCGAAGTGGCCGAGCTCAGGGATCATGGTTGCGCCATTTTTGTTGCCTGGCCGTCCTTGAGCGCCTGAGCCACCTCGGGTGGCATGTAATTTTCGTCGTGTTTAGCCAGCACTTCGCTGGCCATGAACACACCCCGCGCATCGAGCGTGCCGATGGCCACGATGCCCTGACCTTCGCGGAACAGGTCGGGCAGGATGCCACGGTAGGCAATGGCGCGTTCGTGGGCGAAGTCGGTCACTTTGAAGCGCACCGTCAGATCGGTGGCATTACCACGCTCGACGCTGCCCTTGACCACCATGCCACCGAGTCGGAATGGGCGGTTGCCCGGCGCTTTGCCACCCGCAACTTCGGTGGGGCTGTAAAAATACATGAGGTTCTGATTGAACGCGGTCAGGATCAGCGCCACGGCAATACCAACACCCAGCACGCACAGTGCAATGACCAACGTGCGTTTACGCCGGGGTGTCATGCTGCTCTCTCAATGCCTCGCGACGGGTGATACGGAGCAAGGCCGCGCGTTCCGCGCGCAAGGGCAGCACGATATTCAGGATCAACACCAGACTTGCCAAACCATAGGAACTCCACACATAAGCGCCGTAACCGCCCATATGCAAAAACGCTTCGAGACTACTCAGCACCTAGGCACCTGCTCCGCGCCCAAGTTCCCGCACCCAAGTGGCATTGCGGTCGTAATCGAGGATCTCGCGCCGCACGCGTAACAGCAGCGTCCAAGCGAAATAACACTGGAACGCGCTGATCATGACCAGCAGCGGCACCAGCATGTCGATGTGAATTGACGGTTTTGCGAACTTGGTGACAGTTGATCCCTGATGCAGGGTGCTCCACCATTCCACCGAATAATGAATGATGGGGATGTTGACCACCCCGATCAGCGCCAGTACCGCACCGGCCCGTGCGCCGGCACGGCGATCATCGAGTGCACCGTGCAGCGCGATCACGCCCAGGTAAAGAAATAGAAGTATCAGTTCTGAGGTCAGCCGCGCATCCCACACCCACCAGGTTCCCCACATGGGCTTACCCCACACCGAACCAGTGACCAAGGCCAGGAAGGTGAAGGACGCACCGAGCGGTGCACTGGCGCGCGACACGATTTCCGCAATCTTCAGCTTCCAGATCAAGGCCACTGCGCCGGCGGCAGCCATCACCACGTAGACAAACATCGACATCCAGGCTGCCGGCACATGCACATACATAATGCGGAAGCTGTCGCCCTGCTGATAATCCGCCGGGGCCAGCAGCAGACCACCCACCAACCCCCAGGCGAATAACACCAGACACAGACCCGCCAACCATGGGCTCAGCCTGCGGCTCAGACGATAGGCGTGCATGAGAGAGGCGTACTTATGCAGAACAGCGAAATTCACGCAGACCTCGCGCTGGCCGAATGACGGTTGAGGACCCTGGTCAAAATTATCTCTACATTCGGCTGTTCCTGAGCGGCCGCAGCGGCGTTGCAATTCTTGGCAATAGACCCGCTATTGCCCGCAAATCGCGCCCGGCTAGCACCACTCAGGAACATCCTCGGTGTTGACGAGATAATTCTGACCAAGGTCCTAAGGACACCAGCGGTGCCGGGTTCGACGGAAAAACGACGACGAATTTGCATCAGCTCAAGCGGATTCGGAGGGCCGCCGCAGTAGCCCAGGGCGCCAAGGTCAGCGCCAGTACGACAAGGCCGGCCAAGAAGTACAACTCACCGGTGACCGGCAGCCCGAGCGCCGCGTTGGCGTTGGCCGAGGCCCCGAATATGAGCACGGGAATGTACAACGGCAGGATCAGCATTGCCAGAAGTAAGCCACCGCCGCGCAGGCCGACAGTCAAGGCACTAATGGCGGCGCCGATCAGGCTCATACACACGGTGCCCAGGGCGAGCGTCGTGAGCAGAGTCGCGAGCAGGGCTGGCTGCAACTGCAGGGACAGTCCCAGTGGGGCTGACAACAGCAAAACCGGCAAACCTGAGAGTAACCAGTGGGCGAGCGCTTTGCCTACAGCGAGCAGCGGCAGGGACGCGCCGCCAACTACCAACACTTCCAAGGTGCCATCGGCGTAGTCGGCCCGAAACAAGGCTTCCAAAGACAGCGCGCTGGCGAGCAGCGCCGCCACCCACACCACGCCGGCGGCGATGCGCGCTAACAATGCGCTGTCGGTGCCGAGCGCAAAGGGAAACAGCAGCACACACAGTACAAAAAACAATAAGGGATAGAGCGCCTCGGCCTGGTTGCGTACCGCGCGCAACAATTCCCGACGGACCACCGCGATGACGATGAAAAAGGGCTTCATGCGGGGGTGTCCGCCAGCGTCACCACGCGCAGTGCGTGCCGCGAAACAAAGGGCTGGTGAGTTGCGATCAGAACAGTGCCGCCGCAATCGACATGGTTGTCGACGATCGCCTCGACCAGGCCGCGGCTGGCCTGGTCGAGGGCGGTGTAGGGTTCATCCAACATCCATAACGGCGCGTCGAACAGCAGCAGCCGGGCGAGGGTTACGCGTTGGCGTTGGCCAGCCGATAAGTGGCGTACCGGGCGCAGGGCGAAGGCCGTGGCATCGAGAGCTGTGAGTGCGTTGGCCACCGTCGCGCGACGGGGTCTCGCACACAGGGTCGCGATGAATTCGAGATTTTCGCAGGCATCCAATTCGGCGTTCAGTCCACCCTGGTGGCCGATGTAGTTCAGCATCGCGGCAAAATCAGGGCTATCCGCCAAGTGTTCGCCGCACCATTGAATCGAGCCGGCGTCGGGGTGGATGAGGCCCGCCAGGGTCTTGAGCAGCGTGGTTTTACCGCTGCCATTGGCGCCCTGCAGGCGCACGATGCTGTGGGGCGGCGCTGTGAAGCTTAAAGCGTCGAATAACACATGCTCGCCACGTTCAACACGCAGGCCATGAACGGCGAGGCCGGCATCACTCATGCTTACGCCACACAACAATCGCGCTGGAAAATGCTCAGGCGACCGTTACCGAACGCGCTGGCGGACATGCTGACGCGCGCCTATTCGAGGATGAACTTGCCTCCCGCACGACCCGGCAAACCGCCCATCGGGCCGGGGCCACCTTGACCGGGCACTACGATCCGTGAGGACTCCTCGCGCGCCATTTCGCGGGCACGCTCGTTGAGGCGTTCAATCGCACTCTTGATCCCGGCTGGAAACAGCGCACAAGCTTCGCCAAGGGTTGGCGCATCGAGCGGGAACTGGACGGGGATTGGCCCCATCTGGGTCATGAGGGTGGTGTCGCCGATGAAGCGGCGCGGCCGCGAAGGATCGTCGTGGCCATCGGCGGTGATCGGTATCAGTTGCCGGATGGTCGCTGCACGCAGGTCCGTAAGCGATTCTTCGCGGTACAGATTATCGACATCGACGGTAAATGAATCGGCGCTCATGCCCTCGTTCGCGGCCATCTCGGTTCTCCCTCTCGCTAGGTCGGGCGATGGTAACAGATCCGTGATGGGCAGCAGATTTAAAGCGCAGCGCTTTCACACCGATATAAAGCTCGACGGTGTAAAGTACGCCGACCTTACGAGTACTCCAAAACCTTATGAAGATTCTGGTCACGGGCGCCGCCGGATTCATCGGCGCCCGCCTGTGTGAATGTTTGCTTGCGCGTGGCGACGAGGTGGTCGGCGTCGATAATCTTAATGACTACTATGAGGTGTCGCTCAAGATGGCGCGTCTGGCGCGCAACGACAAACACCCCAATTTCAGCTTCTACAAACACGATATTGCCGATCGCACGGCGATGCCGGCGCTGTTTGCCGCGGTCGCGCCGCAGCGCGTGGTGCACCTCGCTGCCCAGGCCGGTGTGCGCTATTCCATCGAGAACCCGCACGCTTATATCGACGCCAACATCGTTGGCACAACCAATATTCTGGAAGCTTGCCGCTATAATCAGGTTGAACATCTGGTCTATGCATCATCGAGTTCGGTCTACGGCACCAATACGCGTATGCCGTTCTCAGTACACGACAACGTCGATCATCCGATGTCCTTGTACGCCGCGACTAAAAAAGCCAACGAATTAATGGCCCATACCTATAGCCACTTGTACGGGCTGCCGGTGACCGGTCTGCGCTTTTTTACCGTTTATGGCCCCTGGGGCCGGCCCGATATGTCGCTGTTTCTGTTCACCCGCAAAATCTTGAACGGCGAAGCCATCGACGTATTCAACTACGGCAATCACCGCCGCGACTTCACCTATGTCGACGACATCGTCAACGGTGTGATCGGGTGTCTCGACAAAGTTGCGACGCCCAATGAGAGCTGGAACAGTGAACATCCCGATCCGGGCACGTCCAAGGCGCCTTATCGGATCTACAACATCGGCAATAATTCGCCGGTGCCGCTGCTGGATTTCATTGGTGCCCTCGAAGAGAGTCTCGGTATCGAAGCCAAGAAAAATTTCCTGCCATTGCAGGCCGGTGATGTGCCCGACACCTATGCCGATGTCACCGCCCTGGTTGAAGATATCGGCTACCGTCCCGCCACCCCGTTTAAACAAGGCATTGCCAATTTTGTTTCCTGGTACAAGGAGTATTACAACATCCCATGAGCGCGCATCACCGAAAAATAGCGGTCATTGGCCTGGGCTACGTGGGCTTGCCGGTCGCGGTAGCCTTTGGCCGCAGTGCCCGCACCATAGGCTTCGATATCAACGCCGCGCGGGTGGCAGAACTCAAGTCCGGTCACGACAATACGCTGGAAATTGAGGACGCCGAGCTCAAAGCCAGCGATATAACGTTCACGTGCAACGCTGCTGATCTGAGCGCCGCCGATTTCCATATCGTGGCGGTACCAACGCCGGTGGACGAGGCCAAACGGCCGGATCTGACGCCCATGATCAAGGCCTCCGAGACCCTCGGCGCCCATATCAAGGTGGGCGATATTGTGGTCTACGAGTCGACGGTTTATCCCGGCGCTACCGAAGAAGACTGTGTGCCGGTGCTCGAGCGCATGTCGGGCTTAAAAGCCGGGCGGGATTTTTTTGTCGGTTATTCGCCCGAACGCATCAATCCCGGCGATAAGGATCACACCTTCACCAAGATCACCAAGGTGGTCTCGGGGCAGACGCCGGAAGTCCTCGAAATCGTGGCGCAGGTTTACGAAAGCGTGGTGACTGCCGGTGTGCATCGTGCACCCTCGATCAAGGTTGCCGAAGCGGCCAAGGTCATCGAAAACACCCAACGCGATCTCAACATCGCGCTCATGAATGAACTCGCCTTGATTTTTAATCGTATGGGTATCGATACCCGCGATGTGCTGGCTGCGGCCGGCACCAAGTGGAATTTTCTGAAGTTCGATCCGGGTCTGGTGGGTGGGCATTGCATTGGTGTTGACCCTTATTACCTGACACACAAGGCTGCCATTCTGGGTTACATCCCCCAGGTCATTCTTGCCGGGCGCAGTATCAACGATGATATGGGGCGCTACGTGGCGCAACAGGCTATTCGCCAGCTGATTGCTCAAGGTGGGGCGGTTAAGGGTGCGGTGATCACGGTGCTCGGTTTCACCTTCAAGGAAAATGTCCCTGACCTGCGTAATACCCGCGTGATCGACATCGTTAACGAATTGAAGACCTACGACATCAATATCCAGATCCATGATCCCTACGCCGACACCGCCGAGGCGCATCACGAATACGGTATCGACCTCATGCCGATGGACAAGCTCGCACCGGCGCGGGTGGTGATCTTCGCGGTGCCGCA